>CAZNRQ010000828.1:0-1743 GCA_964574845.1 uncultured Bacteroidales bacterium | reverse complement strand
CCCGCACCCTCTATAATGGCAGCGGCATTTTCCACATCGGCATCGGCCAGTTCCTGCACATCGGCCGCCAGGCTCCAGGCCGTTTTTATCACTTTCACCTTGGCCGCATCGCGCTCGGCTTTGGTTTTGGTTTGGGGTTTCGATTTAAAACCCGTTTGCGTATCATCCAGCGTTTTTATTTCATCTTTAAAAATGACCAACTTAGCGGCCGAACCGATGTAACGTGCGTTGGACGACATAGAACTGTAGATGGCTTTCAGAAAGATCATCAATTTGCCAAAGGCTGCTGGAATTTTCATGGCTACTTTTACTGTTTTAATAATTACTGTTGAATCTGTTGTCATAGCATTGGGGGTATTTAATTAATAAAATAAGTTAGAATAAAAAAAATCGATTGAGGCTTCGAATGTAGCCACAAAACCCTTCGTAAAAAAAAATTGTTCACGGTTGGTCCGAAATAGTACCGGACTCCCGGCTTACAATTTACCCTGCATTTCGCATTTTTCCTTAAAAGCCCTGGCCTTTTCGCGGCTAATGGGCACATCAGGTCCCTGCTCCATAATCGCAAACTGATCTCTTTCGAGCCTGTAGGTTCTTTTTACATGCGTAAAATGCAGCCACCATGAGGCGTGCACGTCTTCCAACAATCCGTCGGGCAGCAACACATTCAGGTCTTCGAAACTGATCTTGACATCGATGTAACCGAAATCCTTAATCGCTATCCTTTTATAATGCCCTATGCTTTTTGCGGATATTACTGACTGTGGATCTTTGAGCACAGGAGCCATGAGCAGTCTGGTTTTTTTGCTCATGCCGGCCAGAATTTCGGCCATTTTTTCTTTTTTAGTTTTTTCTTGGTTTTCCATACTATCTTATATTTGTTGATTGATATTTATCAACAAAATTAAAAAAGAGATAATCGTATATTTGTAAATCGTAAAATATGTTGCCGTCTGTGTGCTAAAATTCTTAATAGGTCTGCCTTAAGTCAGTTATAAGAAAGACAAAACCATGCCGGCGGTAAGCAACGTCATTAATTTAATGTTCAAACCATGAAAGCTAAAACCCAAACCTTTGTTTTTTCCTTGCTATTTTTCGCAATAAGTATATCTTTTACCAATAGTTGTAAGAAAAAAGATAACACTGCCTTGCCCGCAGTAACCACTGCCGCCGTAAGCAATATTTCGCTTTCGGGTGCCCAATGCGGAGGCAATGTCACCTCCGATGGTGGCTCGGCCGTTAGCGAACGGGGAATCTGCTGGAGCACAAGCCCCACTCCTACCACAGCCGATAGCAAAACCACCGACGGCAGCGGCACAGGCAGCTTCACGAGCAGCCTCAGCGGATTAAGCGTCGGAAACACCTATTATGTGAGGGCGTATGCTACCAATGCCCATGGCACCGCCTACGGTGAGGCACGTATGTTCCAATGCGTCGACCTTACCATTCCTATGGTCAGCATAAGTGCTGCAACTTTCACCATGGGCAGTCCTAACACCGAATTGGGCCGTGTGGGCGACGAAACACAGTTTCAGGTTACGCTCAGCCCCTTTCGCATGAGCAAATACGAGATCACCAACGCCCAATACGCTGCTTTTCTGAATGCCAAAGGCATAGGCAGCGACGGAATCGACCCCTCAGGAGCCTACCCTACCCAGATATTGATTCACCCCAGTTTTGCCGGTCAAGACTTTGGCCTGCATTACGAAGGTTCGCAATGGGTGCCGGTGGCAGGCTGCGAAA
>CAZNRQ010000827.1:0-1747 GCA_964574845.1 uncultured Bacteroidales bacterium | reverse complement strand
CATCGATGGTGGTTTGGGTTACTAACGACAGGAATTATGATAAAGGACGCAACACTTTCAATGGCTGCGGCTTTTTGGTGACTATGGGATAAAACCTGCAATCCGTCCTTCTGCATTCTTTGTTCCTGATATAATAGTTGCAGGTAACAGCAGTTGTTTCCATAGTCAAACCCAAATGCTCTTCCACAAATTCTACGGCGGTGAGCAGAGATATCCAGGTGTCGCGTTTGCAGCATCGGGGGCCTCCTTCCTGTGCAATTTCATAAAGACTGTTGGCGGTGATGAGGTTGCTGAATTTCCATTCTTTTTCCGAAAGGGGGGTGGAGTTGGTGATAATAGCCATAAAGATACCCGCACCGACACCTGCCCCGCAATTGCCGTAAAAACCACAGAAGCCTCCCAAAATATTCTTTGCCCTTTGTTTGGCAAGGGTAAGCTTTTCGGGAATCAATTCAGGGGTTCCTTTTATGTTGTAATAAGCCGCAATCAGCACAGCAGGCACCAAAAAATGATGTTCGGGGCCATGAAGACTGACCTTTGGATTGCTCATGATGGCGTTGGCGAGTTGAACAGGATTAGCAGAGGGGCTGTGGGTGCAAACCGTCTCTATGTAATCCATGGCATCTTTTTGGTGACATTCGTCGCATATAAAATGTCCCTGTTCGCATTGGGCATGGGAAGAGTATTCCTTGCCGCAGCTGCTGCAATTCATGCGTTCGGGGTTTTCGGAATATAACAGTTTGGAACCGCATATCAGGCAACCTCCGGCCAACTTCATGGTATTGGGTTTTTCCATTTTTCGAAAGGTCAAAAGGGTTTGTTGATGAAAAATATCCAGCAATAATACAGTCCTACCAGTATGAAAAGCACCGCCACCACATAGCGAAACCATTTTTCGAAAACTTTGATCTTCTGATAAAACCCACCTATGCTGGAAATGCTGTAGGCCAAAAGCCATGCGATGATGATAACGGGCAATCCCGTGGCAATGGCAAACACCAGAGGCAAAAACAATCCTGACGGACTGCTGATGGTGATGGGAATGAGCATGCCGAAATACAACATGCCGCTATACGGGCAAAAAGCAAGCGCAAACACTATCCCCAGCAGCAGGGCTCCCCAACTGTTTCCGTTTCTGCTTTTGTTTTCAACTGCCGAAGTTAGTTTTGAAAGGCCCGGAAATTTTATTTTAATAAATCCCAGCATCAAAATTCCGATAAGGATGAGCAAAGGACCAAGAATCCTTTCGCCATAAACGCCAAATATCTTTGCCACATGAAAAGCGCTGGCGCCGAAATATATCAAAACACCCAGTGCCGTGTAGCTTATCGCCCGGCCTAAGGTATATAGCAATCCATTCAAAAATATTCGTTTCCGGTTCTCAATTTCTTTGCTGATAAACCCTATAGCCGTAATGTTGGTGGCCAGGGGACAAGGGCTTATGGCGGTCATAAGCCCCAGTATCAAGGCGGACCAAAATGGGGTGCCCGAATTTTCGAGCAAATGATGCAGAAATTCCATGGGGGCTTATTTTAACAAGGCGTCCACGGTGGTTTTAACCAGTTTGTTCATGGCGCTCTGGTCGGTGCCATAGGCAAAGGCTTGTTCGGTAAGGTCTACTTTTTGTTCGGTTCTCCCCACCTTTATAAAAAGCAGTTTGTTCCATGCCGCTTCATATTTTTCGGCCAGGGCCTTATTTTTATCTTCTTCCACATTCAGAGATTGAAATTTGATGATTCCCTGGTCC
>CAZNRQ010000826.1:0-1755 GCA_964574845.1 uncultured Bacteroidales bacterium | reverse complement strand
CCTGAGTTCCCAAAATTTATAACGAGGGTGGTTCAACGCCCAAAGCCATGTATATGTCTGATTGTTTTTTTGTGACCTCCCCAAGTACACGACCGTGACTAGGAGCTTCAAATAACTCTATTGTATCAAGTTCGTCAAGAAGTCCCTGCAACGTCCAGGATTCAAAAAGTTTAGCATCTTGCATTTTCTTTTTAACGTAGGATAAATATATAAGTGCAATAAATTCAACAAAAAGCTTACCGTTTAGAGCTAATTCTGATGATACTTGCATTCTTCGGAAATTCAATCTTTCTTTTAAGTTCCCGAAAGCCTTTTCTACAATATCTTTGCTCCTGTATAGAGATAATGCTTCGTAAGGGTCTTTTATTTCATTTGATAGCAAAGCAAAATATCCATAGTTTTTCGATTCTTCGAGCATTACATTTTCCTTTGGAGTTATTTTTCGCCCTCTCTTTGGCGTCTCTTTGACTTCAAAATATTTGCCATATTCTTTAACGTTGTAATCTTTGCGAACTCCATTTTTCAAATCATTATATAACTCTGTTAGATGTTCATTTAGGTCAGCTTGATCTTTAGCCGCTTTTTCAGGATTGTAATACAAATGAAGATATGCTCTTCTTTTTTCTTTGATAACATCACCCTTGTTCGGGCGCTCCTGTTCATATTCCCACTCAATAGTTTTGCATATGCCATATGCACCAAATTGCGCCTGCAAATTTGTCCATAACTTCAAATTTTCGCGTTCATTTTCCAACACTTCCTTAACATAAACAAGCGACAACTTAACACCGATGACAAATTTTTGATGGTTCTTATAAAGGGCATCAATGTTGCCCTTGCTGTAGAATCCTCTATCCAGAACTACACTTACTTTTTTATATCCCATAATATCAAATTCATGCATTAACTGCTTAACAGTTTTTACATCGGTGATATTGCCAGGCAGCTTCCGATAATAAAACGGAAGCCCTGATTCTTCACCAAACAAAAGTGCCAAATTTATTTGTGATAATCTATCATGCTCTTTGTTTCTTCCTTTCTTAACTTGCTTTAACACTTCTGAATAACTGGAAATAGATGTTGTATCAAAAGCCCAATATTCCCTTTCTAATCGGCGTTTTCCTTGTTTGCCGAAAAAGCACATTCGATTTTCTTCATCGATAGATTGGAAAAGCTCACTGCTCCTTTGTGACGTAATATCTTTATCATAAGGATGAATATGAAGTCGTTGCCAATGGGAAAACCGACTTAGAGAGTTGTTTTCTTCTAGAATCAAATAATAGGCAATAGATAAAATTTTCTTATAGTTCTCTGGGAAACAAGTTTTTAAATCCTCTTCTACACCAGTTTGTTTCCCGATTTGATTAAACAAATAGCTTGCACCGTAAAAACTTCTTTGCACCTTTGTTATCGGCACAGGTCCTGGCTTCGTCAGATTTGTTTCTATTGCTTCATTTTTCTTGCGATAGCTTCTAGTAGGAATGATTCCTCCAGTAACGGGATCCACTTTCCCTAAGAGCTTTCTCCTTGCCCTAGATTGTTGCTTTTCTTTATTCCAATAAGCCTCATTTTCGTATGCGTATGTTATACCTGTTTTTTTATTAGTTTGAAAAACTGTAGCCACGACATCATCACCTCGTTATACATTATAATATATAACGAGGTTTTTGTCAAGAAAAAAACAGCACTAAATCTAATAATTTTAGGCTGTTTACGGTGTTTTCATCGTTAGACTTTTCGGGAACTTAGGTTATA
>CAZNRQ010000825.1:0-1760 GCA_964574845.1 uncultured Bacteroidales bacterium | reverse complement strand
AGTATATTCTCTCGGACCTAAATTTGTTTTTTCGTCATTATTATTAAAGTCTTCCATCCATTCCATTTATTAATAATTACTATTTCAGTTCTTTATCTTTTTTTAATTTAGTATTATTCCTCCTAATATCTCTTGATTTAATTCAGATAGTTCATCCCAAACTTCATTATCAACTCCCCTAACATACATTTTCCTTTCGTAAAAAAACAAATCATAATCAAAAGTTCTAAAATCTACCTTCTTTACAAAAATACTCTGTGTTCCATTTGTTTTCTCAAAATCATTTATAAATGAAAAGTTATAATAACTTCTTGTATTTACACTGTATCGCTTAACGGGCAAACTATGTATCAACCTAATATCAATCTCATTTGGCAAAACATGTCCCATTAACCAATCAAATAAAAAATTTGCAAATTTTATAGCTCTCACTTTACATTTAAAATTTGCAATAAAGAACCCATTATCATCAAACTCAAAAAATACAGCAAAAACAATATTTTTTTTCTTTTTCAAACTTTAATTCTTAAACTTTCTCACAATATTATAAAATCTAATTCACATCTCGCAAAATTTAACACTTAATCCTCCCCCTTGCCCGAAGATGCCACAAACCAAAGCTATTATACATAACGTGATATTATAAAACAGCCGCGAAGTCCAAGGCAAAATATAAAATCACCAGCCCTGCCCTACCTAACAGCCGGCGGCCGCAAAATACGCCTACGCACAACCAAAGCCGCCAGCCCACTGTCGCTCCTTCAACCCTGCTTTCATATTTGCCTTGCGTCTGTCTTATAATCACATTATGTATAATAGCCGCACGGCCAGCGCACTCTAGAGTTTTCTTCCCTACATTATCGTACAGTTTGGTGTCTAAAGTTTGGCTATCCCTATTGGATGTCATGGTTTTTGCAAGTATTATCTTAAGGTTCGGTTTCACTTGGGTTCGAAACAGCGGAAGATTCCAACTCCAATGCAAAGCTGTATGCAACAAAAAAGATTATCGTTTATTTGGTATTATCAACCGCCGGAAAGGCATTTGATGTTCATTCTATACGCTCCATTACATTGCGTTCCTTTCATTTCACACCAAATAGTGTTTCTATTTTTTGAATAGCCTCTTATCCTTTCCGTCGGCTTTGTAGCTTACAGCATTGCGGTCTTTCTTAATGTCCGCTGCTTCTCCCCAACAAACCGAAGTATTTTACTAAATGCAAAAACACATGCCATCCAACCAGCCCACACCCCTGTCTAAATTTTGGCTCACCCTTCGGGTCTGACATACCTGTTAGATTTTCTTAGGTTGTTTTGCAGTTTTATCTTCCCTTTGGTTTCCGTTGGACAAAGCAGCAGATGTTTTCTCTGCCATTTCAAAGCCGTAAGAAGCAATGCATCTGTCACACATTAAGTCATTCCCATCCGCCGGACAGGGATTAGCAGTTCATTCATTCCGTCTCTTTCCATTCCGCTATGTTTCCGCAATGTATTTTGGTGTTTATTGGTTGTTTCTCGGCGGAAACACCGCTCCTTTCCATTCGACTTCATTCATTTCACACCTAATGCCTGCGCTCTAGCCATCTATCCTGTCCGTCGGTATTGCATCTTACAGCTTTGTTGCCTACTCCAGGATCTGCCGCTTCGTCCCGGAAACCATATCTTACTTCAGTTACAAAACGTATTTTCTATAAGGTAACAGGCATCCCAGACCCTCCAACCCACATTCACTGGTCGTGCAGTTCGCATACGCTCGCTCTTCA
>CAZNRQ010000824.1:0-1765 GCA_964574845.1 uncultured Bacteroidales bacterium | reverse complement strand
GATTTGCTCATAAAGAAAGCAAAGGAACATTCTCTATGGGAAATTGTAGCCGCTGTATTAATTGTAAAAGATGATTATACTTCAGTTACCGAAATATGCGATTCAGAACTTGTAAAGCTAAAGAAGGATCCGAAGAAACCAACAAGATCATACTACTTGGTGAGGAATAGCCTTATTGCTTATAGTGACGACAGTTCAAGTGATTATAAGAAAAAAAGAAAGGATAGGTTCTTTACAAAAAATAATAATGCTGAATGGTCAGTGATACCAGAATTAAAGGAAGAATTGAAAACAATAATAGGAAATGATTTAATCAAACTTGCAAAAGGAGAAAATATTGATGTAGCTCCCATTGAACTGAAAGAATTGTCGATTCGATATAATTTTATCACCTTTCATCAGAAATATAGCTATGAAGATTTTATCGAAGGTATTAAACCGCTTTTACAGGATGATGATACCGAAGAACAGGTATCTGATCTGCAATTTGCATTAAAACGAGGTATTTTTTATAACAGTTGCCTTGATGCTTTAAAGCTGCTTGGATACAGTTCTTTTGAAGAGTCTTATGCAGATTCCTTTGAGGGAAGAAAGGCAAAGTATGAAGTTATAAAAACGAATCCCGAAAAGCAGTTTGCCTTATTCATTGATGAAATCAACCGTGCAAATATTTCAGCAGTATTCGGTGAATTAATTACGTTACTGGAAGAGGATAAAAGAATGGGGGCAGATAATGAAATGTGGATTGAGCTTCCATATTCAAACGAGAAATTTTGTGTTCCGGCAAACCTATATGTTATTGGAACTATGAACACAGCCGACCGTTCTATTGCGTTATTGGATATTGCCCTGAGAAGAAGGTTTGAGTTCAAATCCCTATACCCTGAATACATGGAATCAGAATGGTGGGCATCATTACTGGAAGCCTTAAATCTGGCAATCTACAACTGGAAGAAAAATCCTGATTTCTTTATAGGTCATGCATTTTTTATAAATAAGCCTGAATCGGATAGAACCAAAATTTTGAATACCAAAATCATTCCATTGCTGTATGAATATTGCCAAAGCAATTCGGCAACGGTCAGGAGTATTCTAACAGAAGTTGGTGTTGCTTTAAAACAAACAGGCATTAAAGAAAACTTTCAAATTGTTGCCGAGTGAGGTTGTTTGAGTGGCATAGCGATTCTTTTGCCGGTTATCAATCTAAGTTGCCGGAATTTGTCAATTACCTTTCGGGTGTCTGGCAAAATAGGAATCGCTATGTAGAATCCAACGATGAATTGTCAGAAAAAGAACAGCAAGAGGAGAGAATCCAAAAGCAGCGTTTTTTTGATTTCACAATAGATGGCAAAATATCAGCCAGAAATTATGTTGGCGTAGTTCAGTATGATGGTATTCGTATTGAAGTGTACCCGAAGATATTTGCGGAAGATGAAACCGAGAACCTAAAGCAACGGCAACTCAATATGTTGTATTGGTTGTCCTATTGCCGTAAAGTAAAGTTTCCGTTTTCGTTTGCAGATGTTTCCAAATTGCAATTCGATGATTTTCTTGAATTGCTCATATACATTTTTGCCAATTACACAGAAGAGGTTATTTCAAATCAGCCTTTTCAGGCATATCAGGCAGTAAGTGAAGAAACCCCTTATTTAAAAGGTCGCATTTCATTTGATGACTACACTAAGCACAATCTCATTACTGGAAAATGGCAGACCTTCTATTGCACCCATGAACCATTTGTGTACGACAATCTTTTCAACCGAGT
>CAZNRQ010000823.1:0-1769 GCA_964574845.1 uncultured Bacteroidales bacterium | reverse complement strand
GCGACACCCCTTCTCCCAAAGCCATCATACTTTGCGGTACCGATGCCATCAGCGGAGGTATATTTGCAGGCAGTCCTGCCTTAAACCGCAGCTTCCTCGATAATCATGAGATCGACCTTTACATTCCCGGCAATCCACCCCATCCTTTGACCTTCATCAATGGAATACTTGACCTGATAGGGAGAAGGTGAAACTGTCGAAGATCGGGAGATTGCAATACTTTATATAAAGATCAAAGGGAAACCTTCCGGTTTTTCAAGAGCATCAATTTCAATATCAACATCAATATCGGGCCAAGACAATTGTCCGGGAGAAATTGCCTTAATATTAAAAATGGAAGAAACGGAAGCTTTTTTAAAGGCAGGATAGGAGGCAAAGGCAATAAAGTATTCTTTTTCTTCCCAAATAATCCAAAAGCCGAATTCCGAAATAGCGGTTACACTATTGCTTAAAATGTTGGTCCCAGTATTTGACGATTTCATTTTGTTTTTCCTCAACAATTTTCATTAATACAGTTAATTCCTTTGATGATAGATTATAATAATCGGCTAAACTTACAATAGGTTCAATCCAAAATTTCGCAGTTCCATCCGTTGTTGCCACATGTACATGTTTTCGTAGTTCTTCTCTGCTGTTGAAAAAGAATCGATATTTTTTATAGAAAAATAGTGTTGGTGACATACGTTACTATAATAAACAGAGAATTAAACCTATCGTTTTACAAAATTACAAAACTTTTATTTCGTTTTTAGAATTTATTGAAACAAAAGTCCTGTTTATAGCAAGCTTTTTCTATTATTTGCTTATTTTAAAAAACCATCGACCTGTTGCTTTAAAACAGGTAAATACTCACATGTTATTTCCCAGACTTCTTCTGCATCAACACCAAAATAATTGTGGGCAAGAATATTTCGGAAACTCTTAACCTTATGCCAATCGATGAGTTCAGAAGTTTTCAACAGAAAAGATTCGGAGAGTTTCTCAACCATTTCTCCGATCACGATAAAATTCATCAAAGTTGCGTCGAAAGCCAGGGTGTTTTTATTGAAATCATCAGCATTGGTTATATCTTTGGTGTAAGAGCCAATCTTTTGAATAGCATCAAGCATATTCAAGAGGCATGTACGGTCTTTTTGTGAAATACTAAGCATATTTGACATCGGCCAGAATTATATCTTTAAGAAAAGGCTTAATATATTTCTCTCTGCAAATATCCACCGGGCGATCAAATACTTCCTGAATCTCAGTTTTAAGCTTTTGCTTTATTTCATGCAAATTAGCAGTGTTTTCTTCAAATTCAAGGATTACATCAATGTCACTTTTAGCTGTGGCTTCATCACGTGCTACAGACCCAAAAATCCCAATCCTAACCAGGTGGTAGTCTTTTTGAAAGCGAACCTTATTGGAAGATAAATAGGCTAATATTTGATCGGAAGTTATCATACTCGTTGTTACAAAAGTAACAAAAAATTGTTTGTCATAATCGGATTAAAATAAAAGGCTTACTACAGTGGAAAGCCTTTTTGTTTTTATTATTATCAGAGTCACATTTACAGTTGCTAACCGAAGCAAACGGAGCCTGTCACCGAATAGGATAGATTCGGAATATTTAGAACCCTTTGATGGGATTAATAATTTTGAAGTCTTTAATATTTGCAAAATCTTCCACATTATTTGTATACAAATCACCATGGAAAATTTTTGCAGAGGCTGCAATTATTGCGTCACCAACAGACATTGATTTTTTTTGCCGGTATTTTATAGCCTGG
>CAZNRQ010000822.1:0-1769 GCA_964574845.1 uncultured Bacteroidales bacterium | reverse complement strand
CTTGCCAAGAATGCCAAAGAAGAAACCATTAAGCTGGTAAATATTGCCGCTTCGAAACTGAATGAATCAGCTACAGCACTGGATCTGGGCTCTGTTATTTTTGAGATGTCAGCCAAAACCGATAAACTTCCGGTTACTGCAGCCATTGAATACATAAAAAAAGAAGTTCGTCAGTTGTTCTGATCTCCATCAATGAAAAGAACCTTTCTACTCCTTTTATTGCTCCTGGGAGGTGCTATATTTCTTTGCTCCTGCAAAAAGTGCATCACTTGCACAGCTTACGATCGTGTGGATAACTCCCAGAAGAACCAGCAGAATTTTTGCGGCCCCGGCTCCGAAGCCAATGAGTTCGAAAAGAATTACGTTTACATCTGGAACGACACCCAGACTTTCGCAGATTGTAAATAAATTTAATCGGCCCTGAACTGCCAACACATATATGTCTACGGCAATTGCACCTCAAAAAAAAGATCCTTACGCAGTCTGGCGCATCAGGGATTTCAGATTCTTTGTTTTCGGAAGGTTCTTTGTAACCATTTCCACACAAATGCAGGCCATCATTGTGGGATGGCAGATCTATGAACTCACCAAAGATGTACTTTCTCTGGGCCTCATTGGACTGGCAGAGGCCATTCCTTTTATTGTTACATCCCTGTTTTCCGGTTTTGTTGCCGACATGTACCGACGTAAGAACATTATTCTTATTGCCAGCGTCTTTATGTTCATGACCTCTGCCATTTTACTGTATTTCAGCTCCCGCCTTTCGGGTGTCCTTCAGCTTTACGGAGTTTTGCCGGTATATATTTTGATCTTTATTGCAGGCATAGCACGCGGATTCTATTTCCCGGCACAGTCGGCCTTTATGGCCCAAATTGTACCACGCGAACTCTATCCTAATTCTTCTACCTGGAACAGCGCTATATGGCACATTGCCGCAATCACAGGACCTGCTATCGGCGGTCTGATCTATGGGTTTTGGGGTGTCACGGCTTCTTACATGGCAGTGGTAGTATCGATAATGATAGGATTTACACTCTTGGTTTATGTGAAGTCCAGGCCTGTCCCTGAAAGGAAAATGGGAGAATCTCTTTTTTCCAATCTTTCGGCAGGCTTGAAGTTTGTATTCAATCACCAGATTATATTAAGCGCCCTGGCTTTGGATATGTTTGCCGTACTGTTTGGTGGAGCAGTTGCCTTATTACCCGTCTTTGCCGGAGAGATACTAAAAGTAGGTCCTCAGGGATTGGGATTTCTCAGGGCTGCACCGGCTGCAGGAGCCGTACTTATGTCATTGTTTCTGGCATATCGTCCGCCTATGCAAAATTCAGGCAAGATACTTTTGATTGGAGTTGCCGGTTTTGGATTATCTTATCTTCTGTTTGCCCTGTCGGATTATTTTTATTTATCGCTTTTTCTGCTCTTGCTAAGTGGAGTTTTCGACAATGTGAGCGTGGTGATACGTTCTACTATCCTACAACTCCTGACTCCTGATCATATGCGTGGCAGGGTGGCAGCTGTGAACAGCATCTTTATCGGTTCTTCCAACGAATTGGGGGCTTTTGAATCAGGATTGGTGGCCCGATTGATGGGTGTCGTCCCTTCGGTTATTTTCGGCAGTTGTATGACCTTTGTGGTAGTAGGTTCTGTCGCAGGTTTTGCCCCAAAGATCCGGAAACTTTCGTTGAAACAAGAGATTGAGAAGGCAGGAAACTGATGTCGCTTTCTAAAAAGCTCAAATAACCCGCACCAAATAACAAAGAAGATCCAAT
>CAZNRQ010000821.1:0-1770 GCA_964574845.1 uncultured Bacteroidales bacterium | reverse complement strand
GCCCAGATTCCTTTTGTAAGGTAATAACACATAAGGAAACAATCTCATCATCCTCCATCACAGCATAGACTTGTGCAGAGAGCCCAAAAACTGAGTTGAAAAAATTATAATATTCGGGAGATTGGAATGGTGAGGCAAAAATATTATCAGAAAAAAACGATTTCCATTTTTGAACCGATATGGAGTTATTCTTAATTATCATTTTGTCTTACAATAAAACCAAATATCCAAAGAATCATTTTCAAAATCATCTATCTATAAATTCTCTGAACCATAATTCAAGATGAACCCATTTCCAGATTTCTCTTGAAACATCAATTTTGCCTTGCAGATGTTTCTCATACTGTTTCAGTGCTAGTTTGGGGTCAATAAGATTTCTTTTTTTAAGTGATTCGCTGTTAAGTATATTTAAAACTATTTTCTGCCAAGCAATGGAACGGAACCATTCCGCTTCAGGAGTTTCAAACCCCATTTTGTCGCGCCGTGTGCGGATCTTTTCAGGAAGAGTACCCTTCATTGACTCTCGTAATAAATATTTTGTCATTCCATTCTTAATCATCAGATCGCCTGAAGTAGCCATCACTTTTTCCACTATACGATAATCCAGAAAGGGGACGCGGGCTTCGAGTGAAAAAAACATGGAATTGCGATCTTCCCACTTTAAGAGATGCTCTAATTTATATTCGAAATGATCTAATAGTGCGTCTTTTAGGCTGTCTGATCCATATAAATTCACAGCAATGGAGTTGTTGTTTTTATATTTTGCAATAAACTCTGGTTTTAAATATCCCTTTTCATTCACTCTTGTGCTGGTTCGCATTCGTTGGGGAAGCATAAAATAAATAAAGGTTTTAACACCAAATAAGCTTTTGTGTTTTTGAATGTAATAGAAAATCTCTTTAAATAGCTTGAATATGCGTCCATGTTTTAAAAGGTCCTTAAAATAAAATCCAAAAAAGTAGTGATATCCTGCAAATTCTTCATCGGCACCTTGTCCATCGAGGGTAACCACAACTTTGCCTTTTGCCAGTTCCATAACTTTAAACTGCGCATAAGGAGATGTTCCCGGAATAGGTTCACCGTGAGCTTTCACAAAATCATGCATATCGCGTTCCAGTGAAGTGGCATCGGGAGTAACATATAACATGTTTTTCAGTAAAGAGGCATATTCCTGAATAAACTCTGTTTCATCCCCCGTTTGACCTTTGTTATAAACTGCAGAAAAAGTATTTAAATCCTGCTTATTATATTTCTGAAGCAAAACAGAAACTATGCTTGAAGAGTCGACCCCCCCACTAAAACAAACACCTACAGGGACATCGCTGCGTAACCGCAATCCTAAGGAGGAAGTAAATAAATCTGAAAATTCTTTTGGATCTTTAAACCCTTCCGACAATTTAACCCGGCTCCTAAGATTATACCATTGTTTAATTTTTAAATCAACCCAGGATTCGGATGGACTGAGATCAAATGCAATAGAATGTCCGTGTTGCAGTTTTTTGATTTCGCAAAAAAAAGTCTTTTCGGTTTGATCGGTTCTGTTAAAGACAAAATAATCAAAAATGCTTTGATAATCAGGCTCAGGTTTACGACCGAGCAATGAAAGTAAAGGGGGTATTTCAGAACAAAAAGCAAAATATTCCTTGGTTTGTAAATAATAAAACGGTTTTATACCATATCTGTCGCGAGCAATAAAGACTTTTTTGTCTAATCGATTATAGATTGCTATGGACCACATTCCATTGAAACGCGACATACAATCCTCACCCC
>CAZNRQ010000820.1:0-1772 GCA_964574845.1 uncultured Bacteroidales bacterium | reverse complement strand
GATGTATGCAGGACAGATCATAGAATATTATGTCAAGCCTCTACTGGGAATTAAAATGTATTGGGCCACTGAGATCACTCATGTGAAATATCTGGAATATTTTGTGGATGAACAACGCGTGGGGCCTTATAAAATATGGCATCACCAGCATTTTATCAAAGCATTAGACGGAGGCGTGGAAATGACAGATATCGTTCACTACAAAGCTCCCTTCGGAATTTTTGGCAGACTGGCAAATTTTCTGTTTATCAAAAGACAACTGAAAACCATTTTCGACTATCGTTTCAATAAACTGAACGAACTGTTCAATCAGTAGCATTTTCAGGCTATGCAGCGATTTTTGCGGGCTTCTTTGGCAGAGAAGATTCAGCAATTTTCTGCCATTTTTTCAGTCACTTTGTTGCGGCACATAATTTGTTTACACCTCAAGCGTCAGAAATTTCTGACATCAAATAATAGGTTGAACAAATAAATTCTGAATTATGACAAGCGTACAATTAATTTCAGTTTACCTGGGCAGTCTGCTGCTCGTTTTTGGGATGATCTATCTGTTTGGTCAGATCACTGAAAGGTCATCTGATTAGCCGTGTGGCCGGAGGGGAATATTGCCTTAGCCAAGCATTTTTTTATCAGAAAGTATTATAATAGCTTCAGTTTTTTCGCTCCATATCGTAAAAACTGAAAGCATTTCACTATGATTGCTCAAAAAGCAATTCAATACTTCCGTGGAAGCCGCTAAGAAAGCAATGGTATGCGTCATACCTGCCATCCACAAATTGGTGGCATGAATATTATCCCTTATCAAACAAGTGTTTTGAGGGGCAGCCTTAGCCTTACTACCCGGATGAAAAATTATTTTTGGAAAGCTGTGAGCCGACAACATGCCGTTTTTGTTAGCCACACAGCCATTCATCAAGGTCATACAAATGCGCATACCACCCTCAGGTTTGGTATAAGACAGCTGCACCGAATCGCGATTGGCCGAACTATAAGAAATGCTCAGATTGTGGTTCACCCAAACCGAAATACTCTTTTGGCCGGGGGAATACATATAGCGATGTCCCTGCCGCTGCAATTGCTTAATGTAGCTTTGAATGCTGTCGGCATTCATTCGGGCGAATATCATGGCATAAGAGCTGTCGAAAGCGTTACGCTGTGCATGGTAGGCATCAGCAGCATCTTCGTCGTGCAACACCGGCATGCCGGGCAGGGCGTTTAGGTCGGTTATAGAAAAGTTTTTGGCTGATGTTATAAAACTTAAACCCAGAAAAATTATCATTAGAGAAATTGTCTTTTTCATAGCTTTTGATTTAATGGTAAGAAAATTAGTCATAAAAAGCAAGCAAAACATCCATAATTAAGTTAACGGTAGGTTTGATTAAGTTAACGGTAAAAAACGACCCTAAATGGGTAGTAAAAAGGATTTCGAAACATCCTTTTTACTCTTTCTACCTTATGATGAACCCACCCCGAAAGGTAAGGTACTTTTCCTTTCCCAAACTGTCAAAAACTCATTACTTATTTATAAGACAGCTTTCGGAACAAAAAGTTACAAATTGACGGATCTATAGTTATGAACAGCTAACCCACTTTTGTTAATAAGCATTTTGCTTTCTGCCAATCGTATTTTAGAGTTAGGATTTAGCCATGTAATCTTATGATTTGTGCTTATGCTCTAATAACTCAAAAATCACTAAAACTCATTAATAACAATACTTTCATAAGAAATAAAAGCAAGAATTCAATGAGTAATAAGACTGTTTCTACTAAAT
>CAZNRQ010000819.1:0-1774 GCA_964574845.1 uncultured Bacteroidales bacterium | reverse complement strand
GCGTACACCATTTAATATAGGTCGAGCCATTGAATTACAAGGGTTTAAATTGCATGAATCTCTGGCTTTAGCTGAAGGGTTGGCAGGGAAATTTAATAATCCACAACTAGTTTTAGAACATATTTTAAATTGGACTGGTGGACAACCATTTCTTACGCAAAAACTCTGTAAATTAATTCAAGTTAGTGATAACACATTAAATGTACAGGATGTAGTTCAATCTCATATACTCAAGAGTTGGGAATCACAGGATGAGCCAGAGCATTTGAAAACGATAAGTGATCGTATTTTAATGAACGAGAAGCATGCTGGCCGTCTACTAGGTTTGTATCAGCAAATTTTATATAGTGAAGATGAAGAAGTTGCAGTAGATAACAGTTTAGAACAAATAGAATTGAGATTGTCAGGATTAGTAGTTGAAAAAAAAGGTAAGTTAAGAATTTACAACCAAATTTATAAATCTATTTTTAATCAAAATTGGATTGAAAACAGATTAGCAGATTTGCGTCCCTATGCTGAAGCAATAACAGCCTGGACAGTATCTAATTGTCGTGATGAATCAAGATTACTGCGCGGTCAGGCTTTGCAAGATGCTCTGTCGTGGGCAAACGGTAAAGCTTTAAGTAATGAGGATTATCAGTTTTTAAATGCAGGACAAGCTTTGGAAAATCAAGAGTATCAAACTGCTTTAAGATTGCTCACCTTCAGGTTTAAACAAGGAAAAGCATCATCGTTATCTGAATTGATTGCTCTATGTGATCAGTATCCTGAAGAAGCACAAGATTATTTATATCAAAACTATATTACACAATGGCTTTTAGGACAAGGAAGAACAGATTTAGCAAGTTTATCACGAAAAATAGTTAGTTCTTATGCACAAGAAAATCGTAAAGGTTTAGAGATATTTGTTCGAGAGTTTTATAAAAATTTAGGAATTAATCCTTATCCAAAAATTTCGGTACAACCAGATAGATTTGATTTTGGTGAAATTTCAGTTGGATATGAAACAAATGTTGAATTTGAAATTGTTAAAAAAGGTCGAGGTTTTGTATGGGGTTCTGTAAAGTTAGAAAGTCCCCTTCCAGGAATTACTATACAGCCGGAAATTAATTCTAATAATTCAAAAAAACATTCTATTCGCTTAGATACTCTTGATGTACGCCCAGGGATTTATGAAGGTTATATTTTATTAGAACTAGAAGGTATTAGTATAAACTGTGAAATTTATTTAAAATACATAGTAAAAAAAATTCAAGTAAAAATTGAACCAAACAATATTAGCTTATGGTTTCAAAAAGAAAACTAATGACTCTTAATGATATTCTTGAAAATGAAAACATAGGGTGGTATTACTTAGTGTATATTTACTCTAAATTAGCAATTGAATATTCTCCAAGCAACCTTAACGCGCTTAAAGAAATAAAAAAGATGAATAAATCTTCCAAGAAATATTGGTTAGATGCCCTAAAAAGAACTGGTGTTTTTTTTCACGCAGGGGCAATTGCCACTAATATTAATCCCCGCGCACCATATGAATTCTTTTGCTCCCAACAAATTCCAAAAATTCAAAATGAATTAAAAGCAGGGGACATTTTCGCAGTAAGACTAAAGGAATTTATCACAACTAATCCAAATATTCAAAAAGTTGCTTGGAAAATAAAATCAATCTTTATCCAAAATTCTTTTGAAATAAAACCCAAAGCAAAGAAAAAAGCAAAAAACACAAAAGAAAAAAATCCGCTAGTTTCACTAAGACTGGTTCTTCTTGGACTTT
>CAZNRQ010000818.1:0-1776 GCA_964574845.1 uncultured Bacteroidales bacterium | reverse complement strand
CAGTTAAACAAGGCGAAAAGTTGTCGATGGTGAATTCTGTGGCTGATCTGAAGAAGCTGAGAGTGGATGAATTGCCTCAGTTATGTGATGAGATTCGACAGTTTATTATTCATAGTACTTCTTTCAATCCGGGACATTTAGGTGCAAATTTGGGGACGGTTGAAATGTCTGTTGCCCTGCATTATGTGTTTGATACTCCTAACGACAAGCTAATCTGGGATGTGGGGCATCAGGCTTATACACATAAAATCCTGACCGGACGCAAAAATGTTTTTCATACTAACCGCACTTATCATGGCATTAGTGGGTATCCCCGTATGTCGGAAAGCGAATTTGATGCTTTCGGTGTCGGACATTCTTCTACTTCTATTTCTGCAGCATTGGGGATGGCTGTGGCATCTTCGCTGAAAGGCGAATTTAACCGACAGCATATTGCAGTAATCGGCGATGGCTCCATGACAGCGGGTATGGCTTTCGAGGCCATGAACCATGCCGGTGTGTCGAAAGCTAATCTGCTGGTGATATTAAATGATAATGGAATTGCGATTGATAAAAATGTAGGTGCACTTAAAGAGTACCTTACTGATATAACTACCTCAAGATTCTACAACCGCCTGAAGGGAAAAATGTGGCACGCCATTCGAGCCAATGCCATTCGTCGGATGATCAATAAGTTCTTATTAAACCTAAAGTCAACCATAGTTAAGCAGAGTAACCTGTTCGAAGCTCTAAACTTCAGATATTTCGGGCCTGTGGACGGACACGACATCGTCAGAATGGTGAAGATACTCACGGATCTGAAGAATATCAAAGGAGCAAAACTCCTGCATTGTATCACTGTGAAAGGAAAAGGCTTTACACAAGCCGAAAAGGAACAGACACGTTTTCATGCCCCCGGGCTTTTCGATAAGAATACCGGAGCCATTATCGAGCAACCTTGTCATACGAAGGCCCCTAAAATGCAGGTGGTTTTTGGCCGCAGCCTGGTCGAACTTGCCGAATTGAACCCTTTGATCGTTGGAGTTACCCCGGCCATGCTCACCGGATGTTCCATGAATATCCTTCAGGCAAAATTCCCTGCACGAACCTTTGATGTTGGCATAGCCGAACAGCATGCGGTGACATTTTCTGCTGGTCTGGCCAGCCAGGGTTTGATTCCCTTCTGCAATATTTATTCGAGTTTTCTACAAAGATCCTACGATCAGATCATTCATGATGTGGCTATACAGAATTTATCTGTCGTATTCTGCATCGACAGGGGAGGTCTGGTGGGTGAAGATGGGGCGACACATCACGGGGTTTTCGATCTTTCTTACCTCAGGTGTATTCCCAATATGATAGTCACTGCTCCTATGAACGAAGAGGAATTGCGCGATCTGATGTTTACTGCTCAAAGCAAAAAACAGGGCCCTTTTGCCATCCGCTACCCACGTACCAATGCTATCAATGTGGAATGGAAAACTCCTTTTAAGCTTCTTGAGATAGGAAAAGGACGTATGCTGAAAGATGGTGACGATTTGGCAATTATCAGCATAGGGTTCCCCGGAAATCTTGCACTAAAAGCCATTGAGGAATTGGAAACCATGAATTATTCGGTATCGTTGTATGATATGCGTTTCCTGAAACCTATTGATGAAGAACTGCTGCATAAATTGTTTTCGAAGCATAAAAAGGTTATTACCATTGAAGATGGTACCATTATAGGCGGACTAGGATCGGTAGTAGCTGAATTTGCCAATCAAAACGGCTATCTGGCGGAGGTGATCAGACTGGGAG
>CAZNRQ010000817.1:0-1778 GCA_964574845.1 uncultured Bacteroidales bacterium | reverse complement strand
CTATCTTCGACAGGGCCACCACATAGGATTTGTGTACCCGGGCGAAATGCTTCTGTGGTAGTATCTCTTCCAGACGTTTGAAATTCATGATCGTCATAAATCTTTCTTTTTCGGTGACTATGCCCAGATAATCCGACTGCCCTTCTATATACAGCACATCCTTGAAATTTATCTTCTGCATTTTGGCATCCGTTTTAATGAAGAAATAATCGTTCATGACATTATCGTTCACAATAACGGTCGATTCGGCGCTGCTGCTCTTTTCGGTGGTCATTTTTTCGAATGCCTTGTTGGTGGCTTTCAGAAAGCGTTCGAAGGAGATGGGCTTCAGCAGGTAATCCATGGCATCCAGTTCGTAACCCAGCACAGCAAAGGAATCGTAAGCCGTGGTGAATATCACCATAGGTCGGGTTTTGATCACATTCAGCAACTGAATGCCCGTGAGCTGTTCCATTTGTATGTCCAAAAACAGCAGGTCCACCTTATTGGATTTCAGATAATCAATGGAGGCTATAGGATTGGTAAAAGTTTCCGTCAGGTTCAGGTAGGATACTTTACTGCAATAATCCTTTATGATATCCAGGGCCAGAGGTTCGTCGTCTATGGCTATGCAATTGATCTTCATTGGTTGTAAAGTTTTAAATACACATTAAATTCCTCTTCGGTTTTGACTATTTCAAGCTTATGCATTTTGTCGTACAAAAGCTCTATCCTGCGTTTGATGTTCTGAAGTCCTATTCCGCCCACTTCATCTTTAAACGCCAGGCTATTTTCCGAAACAAAGTTTTTGCATCGGAACTCAATGAATTCGTCGTTGATCAGTATGTTGATGATGATACCCGGCGATTGCACTTCTTTCTGGCAATGTTTGAAGGCATTTTCCACAAAGGGCAACAGCAGCATGGGGACTATTGTCTTGCCACTGGCATCGCCCTCAACCGTGAAACTGACAAAGTTCGGATCGCTCACGCGCAGCGATTGCAGCTCTATGAAACTCCTCAGACAAACAATCTCGTTGTCGAGTTGCACCCTTTCCACATTCGATTTATACAGGGTGTAATGCAGTATCTCCGAAAGTTTCATCACAGCGCCCGGTGCCAGTTCGTCTTTTTTGTAAACCAGTGCGTAGATGTTATTCAGGGTGTTGAACAGAAAATGCGGGTTGATCTGGTAGCGCAGCAAAGCCAGTTCGCTGGCCTGGTTTTGGTTGAGCAGTTCCGACCTTTGTTTCTGATCGTTGAACCATTCCAGGGTGGAGCGCAGCAGAAAGGCAAAAGCCGTGAACACAAAGCTCTGCACCGTATATTCGAACATCATGGCGAGGTTATTGTGCAGGAATTTTGTCATTTCCTGGTCCAGTTCCAATTGTATCAAACCGAACAGATTCTTTATGATCACCCATCTCAGCACGGCAAAGAGCAACACAAACGAAATGCTTCCGAAGATAGTAAGTATTATCTTCTTCTTTCGCAATAATAAAGGAAGCAGGAGGAAATACCCAATGTAGAAATTGAAAACGTGCAGCAGGTAGACCGAAATAATGTAGACCACCGAGTGGAGAGGAAGCGGTTCGCTGCTGAAAAACACCGTCGACAATGGCATGATGGCGAACAATATCCAGAAGGCAAGGTGAAGTAATATATTGTAGATGCGTTTCATGGGCACAGAAATTTGTGATAAAATTAATACTATTTGCTTCCCAAATAAAGCATTTCCTTATTTATTCGACAACCACCCCTTTTTCTTCGGTGAAATACCCTTTTTACTCGGTGAAAGCT
>CAZNRQ010000816.1:0-1778 GCA_964574845.1 uncultured Bacteroidales bacterium | reverse complement strand
CTGTTTCCTCTTTCAAAAAAAATCTTTCAATTTCTTATTGCTATCGATTTCTTTTATATTTTTACCCTATGAAACGTTTCCTGCTGGTTCTGTTTATCGTTTTTTCTTTGGGTGCCTCGGCCCAGATACCGAATTTGAAATGGGTTAAAAATATTCCTTTTATTATTAACAGTATGGTGTCTGATGAGAATGAAAATGTTTATGCTATAGGAACTTTTGAGGATACAATTACGGTTGACAACACCCATATATTTTCAAGTGGAGATGGCACTGATGTGATAATGGCAAAATACGACAGTACTGGAAATCTCATTTGGTATAAACAAGTAGGAGGCTTGAATTCAGATTTTGCTACTGAAATTAAACTAGATAATGATGACAATTTATATCTTCTGACTTGTTTCAATTATAATACGATCATTGAAGGTGATACCATTCCTACACAAGAAAACAGCCATCGTCCTTTACTGGTTAAATATAGTAAAGATGGCGACTTTCTCTGGTGGAAAATACCGGTTTATACTGAATACGCTTGTTTCCATCCTCAAAATTTAAGAATTGATAACGAAAACAATATACTTTTAACTGGAAATAGTTTTTACGGTACTAACGTTATTTTCCCAGATACTATAATGCCTGTTAACTCGGATTCTTATTTTTATATTGCAAAATATAATTCTGATGGTGAATTCCAATGGGCAAGTCGCTATAATAATGAAGTCGCTCAAATCTCCTTAGATCAAGCGAATAATATTTTATTTGTTAACTATAATGACACTAGTGGAATTTCTTTGAATAAACTCCTACCAAATGGAGAACAGCAATGGATTCGAATAATAAATATGTCATTTGCAATCCATGCTTATGATAATTATCTGGGCAGCTATATCTCAAAATTTGCAATTGACAGGTTCAATAATATTTATCTGGCCGGAGGATATTCTAATACAATTACAGTTACCAGCGAATCTTTTATCTCTAGAGGATATCAGGATATTATTCTAATAAAATTTGATACAATTGGGAATCCGGTTTGGGCAAAGTCTTTTGGGGGAGGAGGGAGTGATGCGCCCCAATCTCTTTTAATAACTGATGATAAAATTATGATGACAGGTAGTTTTTATGGCAAAATCTACTTTGATCACGATAGCATTGATGCTCCTTACCCACCGTTATTTCAACACGGTTTTATTGTTCAATATGATCTAAATGGTCAGAATGAAATTATTAAAAAACTTGTTGGCAGAAAGCACAGTGGAGTTCGATCTGATTTACTAACAACTAGCAATTCATTATATTTAGGTGGAAGAATCTCTGATACTACTTATATTGGAGATGAAATTTGGATTCAAAACAATGTTATTACAGGTCCATACTTCTTATTAAGATTCTATGACGACCCTATTCCTCCTCAACCCATAGTCGATGATTTCGAGATATACCCCAATCCCACCCGAGGCACGGTCAACTTCAACTTCAATCCTTCCTATAGCGAAGTCACCCTGCAAATCTACGATCTGCGCGGCGCTCTCGTGAAAACCTATACCCTCTCTAACACATACAACTCCCTCGACCTCGGTTTTCTTTCGCATGGCCTTTACCTCGCCAGACTTATCAGCGCAGCTAAAGTTCAGTGCGCCAAATTCGAGAAATTATAAAGCGCAGCTTCCGAAAACTCCACTCTCATCCAGGATTTGTACAATCTATTAGAAGATTATTACAGTGATTCCTGAAATTATCGCAACGAACTTCTTACTTACAACAACGAAGTAAAGGAA
>CAZNRQ010000815.1:0-1779 GCA_964574845.1 uncultured Bacteroidales bacterium | reverse complement strand
AAAATTAGTTTCCTTTTACTATTCTTAAAGTATCTCTAGCTATTACTAATTCTTTGAATATCCAGAGAATCCTTTATTGCTTATCATTTACTTCAAAAATTTTATTGGAACAATTGATGCGAAAATTAATATTAATAACTAAAATAAATAACTAAAATAAATAATTTAATTTAAATACAGCAAACCTATTGACATTATCCTCTATCAACCTCCGTTTGACAGCAAAAAAAGAAAAAATACCCTTGAGCTGTTTTAAATAGACAGTTTGGGGGCTTTGTATTTTGTCATAAAAATGTAGCATAATTTTCATTTTTTTGACGATGCTAAAATATTTTTTATCTCATTAAGTCGAAGCCTCTTGTTAGTAAAATCGATTCCAAAGGCTTCTCCTATAGAATTTGAAATATCGCTTCGATAATCAAACATGTAAAGGTTAGTATGTTCAAGACTACAACTGATATTGTTGAGACAGGTGATAATCTGTTCAGGTGTAAATTTGTAGTTTGTTTTCTTTTGTATAAGGCGTAAAATAACCAAAGAAATAAAGCACGTAAGTACATGAGCATTTATTCTGTCTTCTCGCGAGACATGAACCGGTCTAATATCCAAATCGCTTTTGGAAACCTTGAAATTATCTTCAATATCAGACAAACCTCGATATATCTCAATTATACGCTGATCAAGCATATCTAACTCGCTAGTTACGATGCAGTAATATCCATCATATTTAGCGTCTTCAGTTGCTTTGTCTTCATCGTATGAAATCTTTTCAGCAGGTTTTTCAATTATTTCTCCTGTCTTTTTGTCAAAGGTAATATTCTTTATGTAAGCCGATGCCCCACGTGCAGTGCTCTTGTTGTGATTTTTGGGGTTGGCCATGATATCAAGGGCTTTTTTTATGATTTCTGCCCGTTCAGCGCGAGCCTTATCAGCATATTTCTTACTCCAAAAAACTACTTGTTTTTCGTCTATCAACTTACTTTCTTGAGAGCCATTTTGCATAGTTATTTTAATTTCACGCACTTCAATACGTGATTTGATTTTGTAATCATACACTTCTTTGAGTGTTTTTCCATCTCTGTCAGTATAGTTGTTTTCATCTAAAACATAATTTTTAAACTTTTCTGAACCTTTGCGTATTGAGAAGCTAAATACATAGCCATTTATACGCTTATCTCTATCGCCTCCCTTCAAAAAGTAGATATTGTTTGATGATGTACAACCCATATCAGCAACAGCGATAACCCTTCCGGGTGAGAACCTTACACATACATCTTTGAATACAGGAATAAAGGTTTTGCTATCATGGGTATTGCCCGGAAAAAGCTTATAGTATAAAGGTATACCATCTGCATCCATGGCTAAAGCCATCTGAACAATGGGATCAGGGCGGTTGTTTTTCTCTTTTCCACGTTTGCGAAAATCGTCTGTTTCGTCAATCTCAAAATGAAAGTTTGTAACATCAAAGTACATGAGTGTTGTGTCCCTGCCGAATTTTGCATTAATCTGTTCACTTATAAATCTTTGACATTCTAACCCAATCTTTGAGAAATGGGATAAAGCACGATATACCTGATGTAATTCAAAGTCGAATCGTTCAAAGAATGTGTCCTTATGCTCATAAGACCTCTTTTTAGATGATGGATGCAGGATTCGAGTTATTGTTAGCAGTTTCATAATGGAATTGGTATTGTATTCAAAATTCTCATTCCTCGCTTTATTGTTAAAGAAACGATCAAGCTCAAGCTCGTGGTATATTTTCATAATCACAGCGTAGCC
>CAZNRQ010000814.1:1407-1782 GCA_964574845.1 uncultured Bacteroidales bacterium | reverse complement strand
CCTCGAGCATGACTATGGAACAATACCTCAGGGTGCCAGCGGCGACTGCGTATTCAAATTCAAAAACACAGGTAATGAGCCTTTGATCCTTTCTGATGTAAGAAAATCATGTGGTTGTACCACACCAACTTGGAGTAAAGAACCAATCCTCCCGGGTCAGAGCGGCGTTATCAATATCGGCTATAATACCAATAATATTGGTACTTTCAATAAAACGATCACTGTTATTTCAAATGCAACAAACTCCTCTGTGGTTATTACGATCAAGGGGACCGTTACAGCAAAATAAATAAAAAGGATTTTTGTACTTTTATTCAAAAAAAAGTTAAAAATTTGCACCGGTAATTTTATTACCGGTTTTTTTATTCATTTAAG
>CAZNRQ010000814.1:0-1397 GCA_964574845.1 uncultured Bacteroidales bacterium | reverse complement strand
AATTTCTTCCAAAGGTAAAAGTATGCCCGAATCACCTATCAGAAAATTAGTTCCTTACTCAGAAGTTGCCAAAAGTAAAGGCGTAAAAGTGTATCATTTAAATATTGGTCAACCCGATATCGAAACTCCTGTTGGAGCAATGGATGCCCTGAAAAATACTCCCATTAAAGTAGTTGAATACAGTCATTCGGCAGGAATGATCTCTTATCGTAAGAAATTGGTGGAATATTATAAGAAATGTGACATTGATATCGATGAAAATCAGATCATAGTTACTAACGGTGGTTCTGAAGGTATTTTGTTTGCTTTTATGACTTGCCTGGATCCAGGTGATGAGGTAATTATCCCCGAACCTTTCTATGCAAATTATAACGGATTCGCCATTACAGCCGGAGTTATTGTAAAACCGGTGATCTCAAATATTGAAAATGGTTTTGCTTTACCTCCCATCAGTGAATTTGAGAAATTAATTACCCCGAGAACCAAGGCTATCATGATTTGTAATCCCAATAACCCTACAGGTTATTTGTATTCGGAGGCCGAATTACAGGAGCTTTGTAATTTGGTCTTTAAATACGATCTCTACTTGTTTTCAGATGAGGTTTACAGAGAGTTTTGTTATGATGGGGAAAAGCATTTCTCAGTGATGAATTTGAAGGGTATCAATAATAATGTGATCTTATTAGATTCTGTTTCCAAGCGATATAGTGCTTGTGGTGCCAGGATAGGGACATTTATAACCCGTAACAAGGAAATCTACGATACCGTAATGAAATTTGCTCAGGCTCGTCTGAGTCCGCCAACGTTTGGTCAGGTATTATCTGAGGCAGCTATTGATACCCCCCAATCTTACTTTGATAATGTAATGTCTGAATACATTTCACGAAGGAATATTGTGGTGGAAGCGATTAATAAAATCCCCGGTTGTTTCTGCCCTAAACCCAAAGGAGCTTTTTATGCAGTGGCACGTTTACCTATCGATGATTCAGATAAATTCTGCCAATGGTTACTGGAGGAATTTGAATACAATAAACAAACTGTAATGCTCGCTCCTGCTACAGGATTCTATTCTACTCGTGGATTAGGCAAAGACGAGGTCAGGATAAGTTATGTGTTGAAAGCGGAAGATTTGAAGATGGCTATGAAATGCCTGGAAGAGGCATTAAAGGTCTATCCGGGAAGAACCAATTGATTTGATTTTCCTGTTATTTTCCACGAATACAAAAAAAACTTTGTAAATAAAAAAGTATTTCATACTTTTGCACTCCCATTAAAAAAACCAATGGGAAAATGTGTAAGCCGTTCTTTGTTTAATATTGAATAAATTAATTCAGCTTACCCTGGAGAGATGGGTGAGTGGCTGAAACCAACAGTTTGCTAAACTGTCGTACTGGGCA
>CAZNRQ010000813.1:0-1786 GCA_964574845.1 uncultured Bacteroidales bacterium | reverse complement strand
GAAAGGAATACCTACTCACACCACCGCGTTTATTTCAGTCCATGAGGGAAACAAAATTCATTTATTTTTTACCGGCCAAAATCATGCAGGAAAGAACGCCGATGCGCTTTTTGCGCAAAGAACCAGCGAAGAACCCGTTATTGCGATGATGGACGCAAGCCCAAGCAATATTCCAAAGCATTTAAGCGAAGGGTTGCTTGCACGCTTTATTCTCTGTTTTTGTTTAGTCCATGGGCGTAGAAAGTTTTTTGAGGTCATGCGTTTTTTTGATAAGGAATGTGACTTGGGATCGCGAGCGAAATAACTTCCTATTCTTAAGAAACGAAGTACAATCAAGCAATTCAAACACTTAGAACAAAAAATAGACTTACATGAAAAGATTTTATGGGCATGGCGTTGAAGAGGGAATGATAAATTTTTATGATAGTTTGTCCGAGAAAGATAAGCGTCGCTACGCTGCAATTGAAGTTCAAAAATTGGCTTATGGTGGGCAACAATACATTAGCAAGCTTTTAGGTTGTGATGAAAAAACGATAAAACAAGGCTTGTCAGATTTAGAAAATGAGGCACAATTAAAAAAAAACGCATAAGAGATTCAGGTGGCGGCAGGCAGTCAAAGGTTAGCAAGGATCAGGGTATTGAAGAGGCGTTTTTACTGATATTAAAAGATCACACGGCTGGCAATCCACAAAAAGAAAATATGTTATGGACAGACTTAAGTTGTACTGAGATTAAAGACAAGCTAAAGGAAAAAGGTTTCCTCGTAGGAAATAGAATTGTAAAAAAATTACTCTACAAAAACAACTTCAAAAAGCGTAAAATTCAAAGGCGCCGCACTCTGAAAGTAGTTGAAAATCGAAATGAACAATTTGAAAATATTGCCAAATTAAGGCAAAAATACATGCAAAGTGATAACCCTATTCTCAGTATTGATGCTAAAAAACGCGAATTGATAGGTAATCTGTATAGGGCTGGCGAGGTCTATAGTAAGGAAGAAATAGCCGCCTATGATCATGATTTCCCTTATCTGGCAACGGGTATTGCTATACCACACGGTATTTTTGATTTGAAGAAAAACACAGCCCATATTAATATTGGCACGAGCCATGAGACCAGTGAATTTGCTTGCGATTCATTAAAAAAGTGGTGGCTTGAAAAAGGGCAATTAGATTATCCTGATGCAACCTCTATTCTGATGCTAATGGATGGCGGTGGTAGCAACTCTAGCCGACGTTATGTGTTCAAAGAAGGTTTACAAAATCTTGCAAATGAAATCGGCATAGAAATTCGTATTGCTCACTATCCACCATATACTTCAAAATGGAATCTTATTGAGCATAGAGTTTTTCCTCACGTCACGAGAGCAATGCAGGGTGTTATCTTAAATGACCATAATATGGTTAAGCAATTGATTGAAAAAACACAAACTAAAACTGGATTAAACGTTAGTGTAAGTATTATCGATAAGGTTTATGAATTAGGAAAAAAAGCGACAGAGGGTTTTAAAGAGTCCATGAAGATTGTGTTTGATGAAGTTCTTGGTCGATGGAATTATAGAGCTATACCCATGCTTTCGTGCTCGTTAATTGCACAAGAATAGGAAGTTATTTCGCTCGCGATCCTTATCAGTCAGGAGCAACTGCCCTTAACCGCAGCCCAACTCCTAGCGCTGGCGCAAAAGCCACGATCCATGCACTGGAATTGGCTGAAAACGCCGGTCTGGATGCGCGCGTGGTGCGCCTCATTGGTGCCAAAGACCCGGACGAAGCGGTCAAAAAAGACAAAC
>CAZNRQ010000812.1:0-1789 GCA_964574845.1 uncultured Bacteroidales bacterium | reverse complement strand
ACATAACCCGACTCCGTAAATTTTAACGCATTGTTTATCAAATTGTTTAAAATTTGCTTTAATCTGTTTTCATCTGTATTTATAAGATAATTTTCTGTTAGCTTGCTGCCTATTCTCAACTCTACTTTTTCCAATTTTGATGCATAAAATGCTGAATTGAAAACTGTATAAATATCATCCAGAAAACTGTTCAAATTAACAGTGGAATAAATAATTGACAATTGATTTGCTTCGATTTTTGAAATATCAAGAATATCATTTATAATATTTAATAAATCATTTCCACGTTTATAAATAATTCCTGTATATTCATTTCTTTCTTCATCTGTTAAATCATTATATTCCAGCATTTTGGCAAAACCAAGAATTGAGTTCATCGGAGTTCGAATTTCATGGGACATATTTGCCAGAAATGCAGTTTTTAACCTGTCGGATTCTTCAGCTTTTTCCTTGGCTCTGATTAATTCAGCTTCGGTATTCTTGATATAAGTTACATCCCGTAAAAGTCCTTCTATTCCTGCATAATTACCCTCGGAATCGTAAAGTATATGGCTGTTTGCAGAAACTGTAACAGGCAATCCATTCGACTTTTTTAGAGTGATTTCATAATTCTCCACTTCTTTCTTTTCTGTAATGTCCTTAATTAACATGTTGCGTTGGGTAGGAGAATAATAAAAAGATTCTCTGTAGGGCTTTCCCAATAAATCTTCCAATGAATTATACCCAAATAATTTTAAGGCACTTGGTGAAAGCATAACTAAGTTATCATTTGCATCAGTTCTGTAAAGGACATCCTGAATATTTTCGATTACACTCCTGTATTTTTCTTCGCTTGCTTTTAATTCCTCCATTGAACGTATTTTTTCAGATAAATCAGTTAAAACAACAAGAAATGCAATTTTACCATTAAATGTAATTGTTGAAGCATTTGCCAGCATTGTTAATTTTTGTCCATTTTTTTTATGCAAATCAAGTTCATAAGGAACTACATCCATTCCGGCAAGCCGTGCCTTGATCTTTTCCTTAACAAAATTAACAGATTCTTCGGTAAGAAATGAAAAAACAGGCGCTCCTATAATTTCCTCCTTTGAAAAGCCGGATATTTTGTATCCAAATTCATTCATAAAAACAATGTGATTATTCTGATGAATGAAAACTATATTCGGAGTGTTATTAAAAATACTTTTATATAGTTGTTCACTTTCCGCTAGTTTTTCTTCAATATATACTCTACGCAACGATATCCATACTATGCCGGCAAAAGATTTAAGTAATTGCAAAGATGGAAGCTTAACATCTTTTTTGAATGCCAGAACAGAGGTTCCAAATAGCTCACCTTCATATAAGTAAACTATACCAGCATAGTACTCTATTCCAATGATTCGCCTTATGATGCTATCAAAGAATTTTGGCGTAGCACCGAAAGTGACATCATGCAGGTTCTCTTTAAAACCAACTATTTCTGAAGAAATTGATTGAAGAATTTCATGTGAAACAGGGCTTTCAATTTCCTGAATATTAAATCCGAATAACTTTTTAAAAATTGAAACAATTCCGATATCAGATTCAAAATGTTTAATAGTTATAACCCTTTTTTCGGAATTATACTCACCGAATGAAACAAAAGACGCCCCGGTCAACTCCTTTAATTTTTTTGTTAAATACTCAATAAGATTGGAAAATCCTGAAATACCTGACAATTCGAAACTTACAGTAGAAATAATATCAAGAATTGAACTTAATTCTCCACTATTAAGCTCTGAATAAACAATATTATTTTCTGCAGTTA
>CAZNRQ010000811.1:0-1789 GCA_964574845.1 uncultured Bacteroidales bacterium | reverse complement strand
GGAGGCACACCCAATGCCATTGCCATGAGTTTCATCGAAAAGATCATGAATGCCATCAGGGAGAAATTTATTATTGATGAGAAAGCAGAAATAGCCATAGAATGCAGTCCGGCTTACCTGGAGTTTTCGCATATCGACCAGTTGGCGGCTATGGGATTCAATAGAATGAGCCTGGGCATTCAGGATTTCAGAGAAGATGTGCTTGCCGCCGTCAATCGTCAGGGTCCGCGGCACCCGGTGAAGGAAATTGTGGATTATCTCAGAACAAAAGGATTCAACGGAATCAATCTTGACTTTATTTACGGATTGCCCCTGCAAAACATAGAAAGCCTGCAGGAAACCATTCAAAAAGCTATTGAGATCAAACCCGACAGGATAGTGACTTTCTCCTATGCACATGTGCCCTGGGTGAAGGAAGAACAAAAGAAACTGGAGAAGATAGGTTTGCCCACTCCCAGTGAAAAAATGGAAATGCTCATCAATAATATCAAACAATTGGTGGACGCAGGTTATGTGGCCATAGGCATTGATCATTTTGCCCGCCCCGACGATCAGTTGGCAGTTGCTTTTAAAAACAAAAAACTGCATCGCAACTTTCAGGGATATTGCACCCTGGAAACGACGGGACAAGTATATGGCTTTGGAGCTTCCTCTATCAGCCAGTTGTGGGGTGCCTATGCCCAGAATCATAAAACCATCCATCAGTATATGGATGCCATCGAAAATACAGGCTTTGCCATTGAACGTGGATATACCATGAGCCTCAACCAGCAAATTGTTCGTTCGGTGATCAACAGTATCATGTGCAACGGAATATTGCTTTTTGATGAGATTGCTACTGAATTCGGCATGACAGCCAACGATATCAAAGCCATTGTTCATTACGACAGGAGTAAATTGACTGCATTTGAAAGCGACAATCTCATTACAGTGAATGAAGAAGGCGTAAAGTTGAGCGAAGCCGGATTTATGATCGCCAGAAATATTGCCATGGCTTTCGACCCCGATCTGAAACAGGGAGAAGCCATTTATTCCAAAACGGTATGACAGGTGTTTTACTGATAAATATGGGAGGGGCCAACTCTCCGAAAGAACTGAAAGTGTTTTTGGCGCGCATGTTCAAAGACCCTTTTATTCTTCCTTTCGGAAAGCCGGGCCGCAGCCTTCTTTCCTTTATTATCAGCAATACACGATATAAGAAATCCTGGAAAAAATATCTTGCCATAGGGGGTTCTCCCATAATTGAGGCTACCGAACAAACTCAAAAGTCCCTACAAGAGAAACTGGGTGAGAACTACCTTGTGGATATTGCCTTCTCTTATTCTGCCCCTCTGATAAAAGATTCCATACAGTCGCTCTTAAGCATGGGCATTCGGCAATTGACCATTATCCCCCTGTATCCTCAGGCCAGTTTTTCTACTACCGATAGTGTTCAGAGCGATGTAAACGCTGCCCTGGCAGGTGTAAATAATATTGAGGTCAATTTTGTCCGCGAATTTTATGATCACCCTGACTTTGTAAATTTCTGGGCGAAACTGATCAAAGACCATATCGATCAAAACCAAAGTGTAGCTCCTTTATTGCTTTTTAGTGCTCATTCCATCCCAAAGGCTTTGGTGGATAAAGGAGATACTTATCCTCAGGCGATTGAAGCCAGCGCCAAAGCCATTGCAGAAAGCCTGGATTGCCAATGGTGGGTGGCTTATCAGTCGGGGATGAAGCGTAGCGAATGGATAGGACCTGATGTCAATGTCGTTATAAAGTACCTTGCTTTACAAGCCGTCTCTGA
>CAZNRQ010000810.1:0-1790 GCA_964574845.1 uncultured Bacteroidales bacterium | reverse complement strand
TCAGGGTTGTCAAACTGATGACCCACAAGTGGAAACCAGGCAAGCAGAACGGAAAGAACGTATCTACCCAGATGAATTTGCCTATAAAGTTCCAGTTCAAATAATAGTTCGCATAATGAAAAAAGCCGGCTTCAAGCCGGCTTTTTTTAATTAATTAAGTCATTATTTTTTCAATTGCCACCCTTCAAGGCATAGTCCCGGCCCAGGTTGAGAGCCTTCAGGTTGATTTGTATTACCTCTTCGCCCTTGTTTCGGAAAATGGCTTTGATAGCGTTTTCGAGTTTTTCAAACTCTATTCCCAGATAAGGAGATGACGCACCCAAAATGATCATGTTGGCCGATTTTGCAGCATTGATCTCTTTGGCCATTTTATCGGCTGCTAGCAGCACATGTCTTGGGAAGGAACGAATCTCATCATGTATCTTATCCAGTTCCGGGTAATTAGGGATATTGATAAAGGGCTCGCTGTTGGTGATCAGCCATCCGTCAGCCGAAAGCATTGGAATATATCTGAGCGATTCCATGGGTTCAACAGAAATGATTATATCAGCCTTACCTTCAGGTATCAGGTCAGAATAAATTTCGCGATCCGAAATGCGCAGATTTGATTGTACATCGCCGCCGCGTTGACTCATACCGTGAACTTCGGCTTGTTTAATGAACCATCCCATATCAATGGATGCATAACCTATCACTGCTGCTATCGAAAGTATTCCTTGTCCCCCGACTCCGGCTAGAATTATATCTTTTTTCATTTTTTCTGGTTTTAAATAAAAAATTGGTTTTTAGATAGCGGCCTTTTTTTCTTTGAATTTTTCACGCATGCGTTTGTTCATCGAAACAATACATTCACGGGTCGGTATGATAACGGATACACCTTCATAAGCCAACTCTTTTCTGAAAATCTCAGTGTTCTCTTCATGATTCTTTCGCAGAGGTTTTATCACATGGATATGTTCCGGATCTACACCCAGGCCTTTGCAAATATTTTCCACTTTGCCGCTGGCAGCCGATTTTTGTCCGCCTGTCATAGCGGTTATGCTGTTATCCAGAATCACAATGGTAACGGCTGTTTGATCGACCACGCAATCCAGCAAGCCCGTCATACCCGAATGGGTAAAAGTAGAATCACCAATCACAGCCACTGAGGGTCTCAGTCCTGCATCCGATGCTCCTTTGGCCATAGTGATGGAGGCTCCCATATCAACACAGGAATTGATAGCATCGTAAGGTGGCAGAGCACCTAAAGTATAGCATCCAATATCAGCAAAAACTCGTCCTTTACCATAAGGAGCAATGGCTTCATTCAATCCCAGATAACTGTCGATATGAGGACAACCGGCACACAATGAAGGAGGGCGTCCGACAACAACAGCGGGCACATCAACACTCTTTGCTATTTCCATTCCCAGGGCAGCACCTACAATGTTCGGATTGAGTTCTCCGTCGCGTGGCAAGGTGCCATCCAAACGGCCTTTTATTTTCAATGTATTATTCAGGTAACCCCTCAATAGTTCTTCAATCATAGGAGCGCCTTCCTCAAAAATGATGATCTCTTCACATTCTTTACAAAGTTTTTCTATCATTTTTCTGGGAGCCGGATATTGCGATATTTTCACCACAGGATGCGGAACCACACGGTCAGGGTAGTTTTCCATCAGGTAGTTGTAAGCAATACCAAAAGTAATGATACCCAACTTTTTGTCACTTCCTTCAATATACTGATTGTAGGATGATTTTTCTGCTTCTTCAACTAATCCGGGCTGCATGGCGAGCAATGCCTTATAGCG
>CAZNRQ010000809.1:0-1791 GCA_964574845.1 uncultured Bacteroidales bacterium | reverse complement strand
CATCTAGAAGGCGCGGCTAATAAAAAAACCTTACAGGAAAGAATGGCGTTTTATCATATTAATGGAGTGAGTATTGCAGTCATTAAGAATTTTAAAATAGAATGGGCCAGAGGATATGGATGGGCTGATAGTGCTGAGCAACGACCTGTTACCACTGCTACCTTATTTCAGGCTGGGTCGATCAGTAAATCGCTGAATGCAGTGGGCGTTTTAAAACTGGTACAGGATAAACGGTTAAATCTCTATGCCGATATCAATGATTTTCTCAAGTCATGGAAGTTTCCTTATGATTCCTTATCGAAAAATAAAAAAATAACCCTTGCAAATTTATTAAGTCATACTGCCGGCTTAACCGTACACGGTTTTCCAGGATATGAAAAAGGTACAGAGCTGCCCACTCTTCCCTATGTTTTGGACGGCAAGAAACCTGCAAACACCGAAGCAGTTCGTTCGGCATTCGAACCAGGTTTGAAATACCAGTACTCAGGTGGCGGTACCACCATTTCTCAATTAATTGTTCAGGACATGACGGGCAAACCCTATGATGAATTTATGTGGGAAAATGTATTGAAACCAATGGGAATGAAAAATAGTTTTTATACCCAACCACCTTCTGCAGATCGGCAAAAGATATTGGCTACGGCCTATTACAATGATGGTAAGGAAATAATAGGGAAATACCATATTTATCCAGAACAAGCTGCAGCTGGATTGTGGACGACCCCTACCGATTTAGCGACCTATATTATAGAGACACAATTAGCATTGATGGGTAAATCAAGCAGAGTACTTTCACCGGAAACTACCAAACTACGTCTTACGCCTTATATTGATACCACTGCAGCCTTGGGTGTCTTTATCAATAAAAAAGGAGAACAAACTTATTTTCAGCATGGCGGTGTAGATGAAGGATTTGTATCACAGTACTATGGAAGTTTGCAAAATGGTAATGGGGTAGTAGTGATGGCAAATACCTACAGTACAGCAATTTTAAATGAAATTATAAATAGTGTTGCAACTGTCTATAAGTGGAAAGGATTTTATAATCCGCAAATGAAGAAACTGGTGGAAGTAAAGAATAATATTTTACAAATGTATGTAGGAGTGTACAAAATAGACAATACAATAATTGAAATAAAAAATACCAATCAGGGTTTGGTTTTGTATCAGGGTAGCAACAAACTAAAATTGAATTTTATTGCAGATTCAGCATTTTTCCTAGTTGAAATGCCCGGGGCTGAATTTAGTTTTGTTAAAGACAACCAAAATAATGTAGTTGGCATCAATCAAAAGAGAGGAGGCGTTACGATTCAGATTAATAAAATACAATAGGAAAAGACGGTCCAAATATATTTTCAAAACCTGTTTATATTTGAAGGAACGTTTTAAATTATTTAGCTGATGCAATTGAAACAATTCACGCCAAGGCCCTTATTCTTTCTTTTATTTACACTAACTGTTTTATTTAGCAATCAAGCTATGTCACAAACAAAAAAACAAATGGTTCGTTTAGCTAAAATTACCGTTGATCCGCTGCAATTAGAGAAGTACAACCTGGCGCTTAAAGAACAAATGGCAACCGCTATTCGTTTGGAGCCCGGCGTATTAACTTATTATGCAATGGCCGATAAGAAGGAACCTTCCCATATCACCATCCTGGAAATTTATGCCGATACAACAGCTTATCAAGCACATATTTTAACCAGTCATTTTAAGAAATACAAAGACACAGTAAAGGATATGGTTAAATCCTTAGAACTGGTAGATGTTGATTTGATTGCTGCTGCCAAA
>CAZNRQ010000808.1:0-1796 GCA_964574845.1 uncultured Bacteroidales bacterium | reverse complement strand
ATTTAAGACAGATAAGAAATTAATAGTAGAGCAAGGAGCAAAATTGATTTTAGATAATACTACGTTGACTTCTGTTGACGGTTGTCCTAAATATGTGTTTTGGCGTGGGGTTGAGGTTTGGGGAACCACTAATCAGCATCAATTTACTATAGGAAATACATGTTATCAGGGAACTATTGAATTAGTGAATGGCGCTTCTATAGAAAATTCTGAAGAAGGAATTTCTAACTGGAAATTTAATGATTGGAATTCGATAGGGGGAATCATTCATGTGAGCAATTCGAGCTTTATTAATAATCGGAGAGCAATTTCATTTATGTCGTATAACAACTTTAATCCGACAAACCCGACCCAAATATTGCCTTATGATGCGTATTTTTATAATACACAGTTTGAAACGAGCAAAACCTTACCTAACAGCCAACCTTTTTATGCTTTTGTGACAATGTGGAAGGTTATTGGGGTTGCATTTAAAGGTTGTACTTTTAATAATTCTAATCCAGATGCTACTTATCTTGACAATTTAGGAATGGGAATATACGCTATTGATGCTGCATTTTCTATGGATGAATATTGTAATAGTACACTTACACCTTGTCCTACGGGGTATTTACAGAAAAGCCACTTTACAAGATTGAAATACGGAGTTGAGGCGGACAAAGTTGAAACCAATAATACCTATTCGATAAAGAATACAATTTTCACCAACTGTTTTTATGGTGTTTTTAATTCAGGTGTAAATACTTCAGTAATTGCGAATAATAAGTTTGAATATACTCCCAATTATACTCCGATTACTCAGGGATTGGGTGTGTATTTTAATACGGGAACAGGGTACACAATTGAGGGAAATGAATTCGTTTCTTCTATCCCCAGTCCTTTTGTAACAATAGGAACCTATATGGTTAATACAGGTGCTAATAATAATCAAATTTACCGAAATACCATTACCAATTTTACTTATGGGTTGGAAGCAGTAGGAAATAATAGAAATAATGATGGATCAACCGGATTAAGATTTTTTTGTAATACATTTTCAGGTGGCAAGACATCGGATATTTATGTAAAAACCGGAGGCTACTACACAAATCCAGGAGTGGCACTAAATCAAGGAATTATAACACCGTCTGCAATTTCTGCAGGAAATAAGTTTTTGTCAGGAAATCCTCCATCCTATAATATTTATAATGGTTCTACTATTTCAATGAATTATTATGCTTGCCAAACAGTTTCTGTAGAAATTCCATTTTACAGATACGGATCGATAGCCGTTATTACTAAAAATGTTGCAAGCAACAATTGTCCAATATATACAGGAGGAGGGAATAATTCGATGATGGCAAGTTTTAGTAATCTGGAAAACACCTTTTACTCAGAAAAGAGTATAGAATCAACACTTAACTTACAATTGAAAACACTCATTGACGGTGGAAATACAGAGGCTCTTATACAAACTGTAGAAAATAGTTGGCCGAATGAAACCTGGCAACTGAGAAGTGAACTATTAAACAAATCCCCTTATCTGTCGGAAGACGTATTGATAGAATCGCGAGAAAAAACACAAGTGTTGCCTAATCCTGTATTGTTTGAAATATACAAAGCCAATCCGGATGCTTTAAATAAAGATGAAATGATAGATGTGTTATTAGAAAAAAGCAACCCTATGTCGGAATGGATGGTGGACTCCTTAAAGAGCATAAGAGAAATTGAGACTTACCGTTCTCAAATTGAAGGCTCGATAGGATACCATGCTACACAAAAAGATCAAGCCGGATTTGCAATAGTTAACCAAATTT
>CAZNRQ010000807.1:583-1796 GCA_964574845.1 uncultured Bacteroidales bacterium | reverse complement strand
AGCCGGAGGTATCAATTATCGGGATGCCTGGAGTCCTAAGATTGATGCGTATGGAAGTTATTTTTATAACGCTCCCAAAACCTATTTGAATCAGGATAATTTTTCTCAAAATATTTTAACTGCTGATTCTTCGGTTTTTAATAATTCATCATCCAGTTCAGATACCCGTAATGAGAATCATCGATTTACTTTTAACTTGGAAGATCGGATTGATTCAAATAATTCCCTCATTTTCCGACCTAATATTGCTTTTCAGAGTAATAGTCCTTCCGCGGTATCTACTAATACTACTACGGCAGGTTCGAAAGGCCTCCTGATTAACCAATCTCAAACCCGCACATCCAGCTTTAACAGCGGATACAATATTAGTGGTGCAACCCTCAGTTTACGGCACCGGTTTGCCAAAAAAGGCAGAACCATGTCAATGGAAATGGGCTTCTCTTCCAGTTTAAATCAGGGAGATGGATTTAATTATTCTGTGAATTCCTTCTATAAGCCGGTATTCAGGGCCGATACCATCAATCAATATTATCGGGATACCTCAAAAACACTTTCACTCAATCCTTCTATATCCTATACAGAACCTATCGGAAAAAAAGGAAACCAGATGATTGAAATTCGATATACCTATGCTTATAATAAAACATCTTCTCAAAACAGCACCTATAATTTTATCAATGCTACCGGTAAATTTTCGCAGTTTGATAGCTTATTCAGCAACTCTTACGAATACACATCAACTGCTAATACTGCTAATTTGAGTTATCGGGTTCAAAAGGCCAAGTACAATTTGAATTTCGGAAGTGGATTACAGTTTATGGATATCAATAGTTTTAATACCACCAAGAATGTATTGGTAGCAAGAAGCTTTGTTAATCTAACTCCACAAGCCAATTTTACCTATAATTTTACCAAAACTTCCAGTTTGCGAATGTTCTATAATGGAAGAACCGGACAGCCTACTACTAGTCAGCTTCAGCCAGTGGTAACTACCTCCGACTCAGTGAATTTTCAGGTAGGTAATCCCGACTTACGTCCTCAGTTTACCAATAGTTTGCGTGTACTATATGCATCTTTTGATCCCTTTACTCAACGAATCATTTTTGCTACTGTAAATGCAACGATTACTAATCATGATATTCAGAGTTCTATTACTACCCTTCCTACAGGAGGCAGAAAAACAACCTATGTAAACCTGAATGGAACCTATAAT
>CAZNRQ010000807.1:0-573 GCA_964574845.1 uncultured Bacteroidales bacterium | reverse complement strand
CGGTAAAGTGGACTACCAACCTCAAGAAGAATTTCGACATGAACCTGAGTACCTCGTATACCTATAATCCGGTTCGGAATACTTTATCGCCCAATCAGAATACCAATTTCACTACTTGGAGTATGGCCGCTGATTTTACTATATATTCCGACAATGGCTGGATAATTGCGAGTGATTTCGATTTAACCAAATATGGAAACAGGGCGCCCGGGTATAATACATCTGTGTTTCTGATAACACCTTCTATTGCCAAGCAGTTCTTAAAGAATAAGGCAGGAGAATTACGATTGAGTTGTTTTGATGTGTTGAAACAAAACGTTGCCATTAGTAGTTCAGCCAGCGCCAACCAGATCATCAATACTCGTACCAATAATCTAACACAGTATTTCATGCTTACTTTCACGTATAATTTGCGCAGTTTTGCCGGACAACAACAAATGCAGCGAAATATGATGATGCGTGGTATGATGCCACCCGGCGGCGAGGGTATGCGCTTCCAAATGAATGGTGGTGGCGGTGGTAACAATCGTGGCCGTGGCGGATTCTAATTTTGGCGTTTTGCTTATCTATAAT
>CAZNRQ010000806.1:1120-1800 GCA_964574845.1 uncultured Bacteroidales bacterium | reverse complement strand
TACCTATTATGTGCAAGGCCTCACGCTGGATGCCCTGGGCAATAAATGGATTTATTCCAATACTAATGTGGTAAGATACGATGCCGGAAACTCGAAAACGGTGTTTGATATGTTGGGCATGGGGCTTAGTTTTCTTACAGGCATAGCTGCTGTGGGAAACAATTTATGGGTGGGAGATGCACAGAATGGCTTGATGAGATATAATTATGCTACCGCAAGCTGGACACCTTACAATTCAATGAACAGTGGTCTGAAATGGAGCCAGATCAGCGGACTATGTTCGGATCAAAACAACAATCTTTGGGTGGCCTGCCATACTACCGGGGTTTATCCTTCTTACGACGACGATTATACCCTGCAAAAGTTTGATGGTACCAATTGGACTACTTATAGTCATGGTGCGATGGGCTTGCCGCAAAGTTATTTCAGCACGTTCTGTTCTCTGGACAATATTATTTATTTGTGCACCAACAATGGGCTTGCCATTTTCAACGGAACCACCTGGCAGGTGATAAACCAAAGCAATTCAGGACTAAAGTCGAACAATATCTGGGCTGCTTATGCCACTCACGACACACTTTGGATAGGCTCTGATAAAGGAATGCTGGTAAAAACCACTGCAGATGAACATTTTTTTGACCTTGCCAACAACACACTTTCGCCCACTCCCGAACACAATG
>CAZNRQ010000806.1:0-1110 GCA_964574845.1 uncultured Bacteroidales bacterium | reverse complement strand
CAATGTGATTGAAGACCTGAACGGTGACATATGGGTTGCTACCACCGGCTCTACCGGCAATCTGAGCCGGGTTCATAACGGACAATGGACAGAGATATTGAAAGCGGGGACTACATCTACCGAACAGCCAATATATTCGCTGGCAGTCGACAGCAACAACATTATCTGGGCCACAGACTACTGCTATAGTGGTGGAGTATTTCGTATATCCCCCGACACCATTATTTTCTACAACCAATCTAATTCTCCCTTGAATGATGGATTTTGCACTTATGTTGCGGTGGATGCCTTTAATAATAAATGGATCACTACGCAAAGCACCCTGTTTAAATTTAACGATACGGTTTGGACCGTATATCCCAAATCCCTGTATCCCCAGATCATTTCATATAATCAGGTGGTCACCGACAAATTGGGTAATATCTGGTTGAGTAATCAGCAGGATGGTTTGATACGAATCAACGGAAACAACTGGACCTTTTATGATGCTGCTTTTTTTGGAATTCAATATCCGGAAGCCAGAAATATGATGATAGATAAAAACAGCCTTCTGTGGTTTGATTATTATGGAGGTAGTAATTTTATTGGTATTGCCAATTTTGACGGTACTACATTTCACACATACAGCCAGAGCAGTATTAACATTCCTGATCCTTATATGGGCCTGCTGGCAGTTGATAACGATACCAATATATGGTATGGTGTGCAATTCGGATTCGCAAAATACGATTGGAACCAATGGACCTTTTACAACGGCAGCAATGCCCCATTGTGTGATTATCCGGCAGAAGCGCTCACTATCACCTCAAATAATTCAAAATGGATAGTATCACACGCCGAGATTTCGCTATTTAATGAAGACAGTACCTTTGCCAATGGCATGTTAAGTACTGAAGTCAGCAACTCCCCGCTGAGTGTATTTCCCAACCCTTTCACCACCTCCACCCATATCCTACTCGACCAAAGCTACCACCATATTAACCTTGCCATATACGATTTGCGAGGCAAACAGCTAACCGAAAAACAATATGCCGAATGCAGCTGCATACATTTTAACCGCAATCAACTCCACAACGGTTTGTACATTTTAAAACTTATACTGGATAATAA
>CAZNRQ010000805.1:0-1802 GCA_964574845.1 uncultured Bacteroidales bacterium | reverse complement strand
CAAGCTGGAAGGCAAAAGCTCGAAAGAAATTGCTAGAGAATTAAATATTTCGGTGGGAACAGTCGATAATCAGGTTTCAGGTGCGCTTCATTTTATTCATACCCAACTAAAATGCGAAAGTATTGGTTTACTGCTTTTTGCATTTCTATTTATTTAATGAAAACTGCTTTTTGCATTTTTCTAAAAAAAACATCCAAAAGACCCATGAGATAATGGACCCAAAGGGATATAAGTGTTAAAGGATGTGAAAATGCATAAGATTGTTTTTACATTAAAAGCACATATGTTTGAATAAGAATGAAAGAACTCCTACAACATTTATTTCGAAGATATTCCGAAGGGAACCTCAGTCTGAAAGATGAGATTAAACTTTCTGAAATTCTGGCTGACAAAACCAATAGCGATGCCGAGCAATTTTTGCAGGATGAATGGCATTTACAGCTTGAATCGGAATCAATTTCTAACAAGAATTTACGGGCCATACTCGATCAGGTACACCATCGCATCCGCCTAAACGACCATCGCAAACGGTTCCAATCAAATTGGTGGCTAACTTTTCAGCGTGTTGCGGCTATCCTGATCGTCCCTTTATTGATATCATTTTTGGCATATATCATTATCCGGTCGGAAAAATTGGCAAGTACAGTTTCCTATGCCGAAATCCTGTGCCCCTTGGGTGTCCGTACAAAATTTCAACTTCCTGACGGATCGACCGGATTCCTGAACAGTGGATCCCGATTAAAATTTCCGGTCATTTTTACGAATGAAAGAAATGTCGAACTTACTGGTGAAGCATTTTTTGATGTGGTCCATAACGATGAAGTTCCGTTTCATGTAAATACCAAAAATTTGGATATTAAAGTTATGGGGACAACCTTTGATGTGATTGCCAATGAGTTGGAAAAGACTGAGGAAGTCGTTTTACAATCGGGCAAAGTGAATGTTATGTCCAAAAGCGGCGAACAATTGGCAATTATCCTTCCAAATGAACAATTTAGTTTTTATAACGAGAGGAAATCTTTCACAAAAAATACAGTACAGGCTTCACAATATTCTTCATGGAAAGAGGGCAAATTGGTTTTCAGAAATGAGAATATCCAGGAAATGGCACGTCGTTTATGCCGTTGGTACAATGCAGAAGTCGTTGTTGATGACCGTATGCTTGAAGATTATACATTTCATGCGACATTTATCGATGAACCGCTTGATGAAGTGCTGAAATTAATTTTAATCACAACACCTATCACTTATAAAGAAGAAAGGAGGATCATGGGGAAAGACGGAACCTATCAGAAACGCAAGATATTTCTTTGTGTAAACAAGGAGAAAATCAATCAATTCAAATAAAAAAAACAGGAAAGCGTTCGAAGCACTTCCCTGTCGTATCAAGCAGTATCACACCCAATTATTGTTTAACTACTTAATGATTCAAAAGTATGCAGAAAAATCGAAACAGGAGACTCGTGATCAACAAAGTACTCCACAAATTATGGAAAATTATGCGCCTAAGTGTATTTTTTTTATTTCTCTTTATTGCGCAAGCCTATGCGACAGAGACATACTCGCAACAGACGCGTCTAACGCTCAAAATGCAGGGAGCAAAAGTGATCGATGTTTTAAATAAGATCGAAGACGAAAGTGAGTTCTTCTTTCTTTTTAATCAGAAATTGGTAAACGTTGAGCGTCAGGTCAATGTCAATGTAGTGAACGAAAACGTCGAGAAAATACTCAACGGCATTTTCGAAGATACAAATGTCCGTTATCTGGTAAAAGACCGCCAGATTATTTTAACAACTTCGACC
>CAZNRQ010000804.1:1200-1803 GCA_964574845.1 uncultured Bacteroidales bacterium | reverse complement strand
GCATATCTCCTCCCAGAAACGGCACCACCCATGCAAAAAGTTTGGGAAGAAAAGCGTTGCTCATAGCTGCATACATTCCGAAACCTGTAAGGCACTGCAGCAGGAAGATAAGGAAGGTAATGAAGTAGACCAGGCTGGCGAGTGAATTATGACCTATTGAATCGATTTGTTTGTTTGTGACCTGGAAAACATCCACTTTAATTACATCAACTATCTCCTTCCACTGGCATCTTTTCAGAGGTATAAAGTTATACCATCGCGCAAATTCATTACCGGTAAATCCCCAGTAGATACGGGCGATAAAATTGAAGAAAAAGAGAAAGGCCGAAACAAAATGGATGAACCTTACTGTTCCGAACCAATAGTTGAAATAGGCTTCAGTACCATTCACTATTGCCAGCGGAGCACCGATAAGATAACCGGTGATACAAAGAGAGGTTATACAGAGTGCATTTATCCAGTGATAGAGGCGGACAGGCAATTCCCATACATGCACTTCGCGCATAGGTATAGTTCTGCTTCTCATGGCTTAATATGTTTTAATATCATGAATATAACTCCCGTTCTCATCATACACATGCACGGCACATGCCAGGCAGGGAT
>CAZNRQ010000804.1:0-1190 GCA_964574845.1 uncultured Bacteroidales bacterium | reverse complement strand
GTTGTAGGGACAACCAGCTGGTAATTGGCTATTTTCTTATCCTCGATAACAATAAAGTGAGATAAGGCACCGCGTGGAGCCTCAACCATTCCGATACCTTTCGCGCTTTTCGGCCATGTTTCAGGGGCCCACTTGTCATTGTTCTGTGTGCGGGTATCACCGTTCTTTATATTAGCCAGCAGCTGTTGGTAGAATTCCAGAGCCCAGTCGCAAGTGAGCTTTGTTTCAAGTCCCCGGGCAGCAGTACGGCCAAGGGTTGAAAACAATGCGGTAACAGGTACATCAAGTGTCTTCAAAGTGCTCTCAATAACCTCTTTATACTCGGGACGGCCGGAAGCATACCCAATCAGCATCCTTGACAAGGGTCCTACCTCCATCGGATAGCCTTTCCACCTGGGTGTTTTTACCCAACTGTATTTTTGTGATACATCCAGTTTATCATATGGAGGTTTAGGTCCGGTATATTTCAGGTTAGTCTCGCCCTCCCATGGATGAAGCCCGGCTTTATCCCCTTTTGAATACTCGTACCATGAATTGTTTATATACTCCTGTATCTGTTCGGGATCATCTGCCTTTATCTCGTGAATTTTGCTCAGATCACGGTTAAGGATAACTCCGCGCGGCATTTTAAAGCTTTCAGGATTATTGTAGCCGTTGGATGGGAAATCACCGAAAGACATATAATTGCTTAATCCGCCACCAATAGCACCCCAGTCGCTTTTATAGAATGAGGCCACGGCGAGAAGATCGGGTATATATACCTGGTTGACAAATGTTTTGGCATCTTCGAAGAGTTTTCCAACCATGGCAAGCCTCTCAGCATTTACTGCATTTGCTTCTTCAATATTGATTGAACAAGGTACTCCGCCAACGAGGTAGTTTGGATGCGGATTTTTCCCTCCGAAAATTGTATGCACTTTTACCAGTTCTTTCTGCCATTCGAGAGCTTCAAGATAATGAGCAACTGCTATGAGGTTTACGGCTGGCGGAAGTTTATAAGCCGGATGTCCCCAGTAGCCATTGGCAAAAATTCCCAGCTGTCCGCTATCTACAAAATTCTTAAATCGTTTCTGAATATCTGTAAAATAACCTACTGAACTTTTGGGCCATGGAGATATGCTTTGGGCAATCTGCGATGCATCGGCAGGATTTGCTTTCAGGGCTGACACAACATCTACCCAGTCGAGGGC
>CAZNRQ010000803.1:0-1805 GCA_964574845.1 uncultured Bacteroidales bacterium | reverse complement strand
CATCTCTTGTTTAAATACAGTGATTTTCGCTATTTGCTCATTATTTAAACTTGCTTTGTAAACATCAGCGTCAATGTCGCCTAAAATTGTATCAGGAAATGGAATGTCTAATTGAGTTGCTCCTTCTTCGGGAGGTGCTTCCAAAAGGTATATCTTGCCAATGAAGTATTTAAACATTCTGCCACCCCGACCAATAATATTTTTATAAGTGAAGCTATCAAGAATACTGTTGCCACCACTTTTTCTATTCCTCCAAATAATTACATTTTCAGCAGATGTATTAACACCTTCAATGATTGAAGATGTCGAAATAATATTGTCAATTCCTTCTCTTTCTTCAAAGAGCCTTACTTGTATTTGGCTAATAGAACGATGCAGTTGACCATTATGAATACCAATTCCTCGTTTTATTAAATTGGTCAATTTCCAATTAGCACCATAATTTATCGTTAACCATTTTGAAAAGTTGATAAGTAAAGGCTTTTGGGAAATGGGAATATTTTCATTTAGGAGATTTGAGACCTTATCTATTTGCGGATAAGAAGCAGCATAAATAAGGGATTTAGTTTTGGTTTCAGCTAGAATGTTTAAAAGGGCTTGCCCTTTTAAAATTTCATCTTTATTGATATCCTTATACAAATCAAACTTTTCAAGATACACCGTATTGAAATCTAACTTGTCCTCAAAAGCCATGTCTTGCGTAAAAACATTATCCCCAATTGATGTAATATTGGGTGCAAGAAAATATTTCTGTTTAGATTTTTGTCCAAGTTTAATTATTGCTTTAAGCAATGAAGGAGAACGTGATTTGTCATAATCAGAACTTGCCTTATAAAATTCATCAATGATTAATATATCAATACTTTCTATTTTGTTGACATAATTCATTGCTCTCTCTTGAGGGAAAATGAAAATATTCTTGTCTGCTAATTCTACTTCTGTTGTAGTTATTATTTTGTATTGATTTGAAAACTTCTTGTATAAACGCCTTCTTGTTTCATCTGTCAATGCAATAGTAGGAACAATGATTACAACATTGTTTGGTTTATTGAGTGAAATAAAAGCATCAATCACAAAGCTTTTCCCAAAACTAGTTGGTGCACTTACTGCGATATTTTCTCCATTCACTAATCTTTTTAGCAGTGAAGATTGCTCTCTATGCAAAGTTGATTTTTCCCCGCCTATATCAACCTTGAATACTTCATAAACATATCTGTCTTCCCAAGAAGAATTCTCTGGCTGGAGGTAAGGAAATAAACCCGTAGCTCTGATTAAATGATTAACTAGTGGCGTGTATTCAATTTCATTTCTTGCGTGATAATCAAGTAATTTGATCAATTCCTTTCTTGCCATAACTTCGTTATTGGCAATTAGGTAATCATTTACAATATGACAGGTTTCAAAAATTTCCATAAGGGTTATTGGTTTTTATAAAAATCAGCAATGGAAACAAACTTGTCAACTATTTCCTTCTTGTCAGGAACTGGCAATAAAATAACATGAAAATGTATTACAGAATACATGTGAAGTCCGCCAAATTTGTTAATCTGTTTTTTAAAGTATGATTCACTGCGTTGTTTATGGTATTCAATTAGTTCATTTTTATAATCGTCCGTAAAAGTTGTTTGTGCTTTTGTAATTGCACACTCGTGAAGCAGTAATATTGGTATGTGAAGTTTAGGTTTAAGATAATCCAAAGATTCTTTTGGAGCTAATGCAGCCGTAATTTTATTACGCAATATCTCATCGCCTATTAAATGATTTATATCGGACACATTTGTAATTATGCTATTTTCCTTTTTGAT
>CAZNRQ010000802.1:0-1809 GCA_964574845.1 uncultured Bacteroidales bacterium | reverse complement strand
ATATGAACTGGTTTCACAAATGTAGGGAAGTAACCATTGAATTAGACGCAACTAAACTGACTCAAACACAAAATCTAAATCAAAAATGGAACGAAAACTATCGTTCCTTACTTAATTATATGCAAGAGTCTCTTTACGGGGTTCGCGGAATTATCACCGATTCATGCAGTGGCCTACCCATCAGAGCTAAAGTGTGGGTAAATGGGTATGATCAGGCTAACGACAGTTCCCAAGTGTATTCTGCTTTACCTGTAGGGAATTATCACAAATACATGATTGCAGGAACCTATAGCATAACATATTCAGCCCCAGGGTACGCTTCAAAGACTATTACCGGTGTAGCGTTGGCTAACGGGGCCGCCACCATTCGCAACATACAGTTAGCTCCTGCTGCTGCCCCAGATGCACAATTTACTGGGGTACTTTCAAACCCATGTTCTGCAACAGTGCAATTTACCAATACTTCTGCTGCATCTACTTCTTTTATGTGGTACTTTGGAGATGGGACTACTTCAACACTGACAAACCCAACTCATACTTATACTGCTAACGGAACTTATACCGTAAAACTGAAAGCTTATAATTGCAAAGGAGGAGATTCCCTCATCCGTACCAATTACATCACCATAAATATGTTGACTGCTCCAAGTGTGACTAACGGATCGCGATGTGGAACCGGAACTGTGGATCTATCAGCAGCAGGTTCAGGAGCCATTAAATGGTTTGATGCAGCTAGCGGAGGCAACCTTGTCTTTACAGGAACCAGTTTCACTACTCCTTCCATTTCATCCACAACAACTTACTATGTCGCATCTTCAACCACTTCACCAAATGAATATGTAGGCAAAACTGATACTGCCGGCGTAGCAGCACTATATACGAGCAACACGTATTATTTGAAATTTGATTGTTTTTCGGCTGTAACATTGAAAAGTGTTAAAGTATATGCTGGAGCAGCCGGTAACAGAACCATTGTTCTTAGGGCTAGCGACGGGACTACCATTTTACAAACAGCCACCGTAAACATTCCTGCCGGAGAAAGCAGAATTACATTGAATTTCAATGTGCCAGTTGGAACGAATATGCAACTCGCTTGCACAACAACTAATCCTAATATGCTCAGAAACTCAGGTGGAATTACATTTCCCTATACTTTAAGTGGTAAAATTTCTATTACCGGAACTAATGCCACTACTACCAGATATTATTTTTTCTATGATTGGGAAATTGAATCACCCAATGGGTGCATGAGTTCATTGGTCCCCGTAACAGCAAGCATTCTTACTGTTCCGGTTGCGGCTTTTTCAAGCTCAGGCGCAACAAACACTATCAATTTCACCAATGCATCCACAGGAGCAACATCTTATCAATGGACATTTGGCGACGGTGGTAACAGCACCCAAACCAGCCCCAGCCATACCTTTGCAACCAATGGTACTTATACCGTTACTTTGATCTCTTCCAACGGTAGTTGTTCAGACACTACTACCCATGATGTAACCATTACCACTGTGGGTGGTATTGAAGATAAAACTTTTGCCGGCGTAAATCTATTCCCAAACCCAGTTAAAGAGAATGTGACTGTCACTTTCGGTTCTTTTATTAATAAGCCCTTTTCTGTACAATTATTCACTCTTACAGGTGCTTTAGTATATAAGCATAATTATCAGCAAGGTGGCGAACCCATTGTTATTGATTTGTCGTCATTCTCAGAAGGTATTTATAATCTTGTTTTGAGGAGTGAAACTAGCCAGATACACCTTAAGGTGGTAAAGATAAAATAAGAATAGACTGTTTTCTGTCGGGCTA
>CAZNRQ010000801.1:0-1810 GCA_964574845.1 uncultured Bacteroidales bacterium | reverse complement strand
CCTTTCGGGTGGATGGACCATCAGGACAGATTTTCCAGAAAGTTCGTCCCATGAATAACCGAGGCGGTCGATCACCGTAGAATTGACATGCACCATATTCCCTTGTTCGTCAAGCACAAAAAGAAAATCATTGATCGTATTGAAAAATGATTCAAAGTTCTGGTGTGTTTGTTGCAATAATTCTTCGGCTATCTTTCGTTCAGCGATATCCAACTGATATGACTCTTTTAATTCCTCATGTTCCTTTGTCAAAACCTTTAATTCCAACATTAGATCTTCGACTGTTTTTTCGGGATAGCCCATTGTAATTTTGTTTTAAGGATATTTTCAATTTTTTATCATCCAATCACACCATATTTTTTCAACTTGCCTATAAGCGTTGCTCTGCTTACAGGCTTTGTAAGGTAATCGTCACAACCTGCATGAAGGGCATTCTTTTCATCCCCGCTCATTCCAAATGCTGTGCAGGCAATGATTGTTAATTCCTTGCGGAATGTTTTGATCTCACTTGCAGCTTGCAGCCCATTCATTACCGGCATTTTTATATCCATCAGCACCAATGATATTTCTGGATGTTCGAGGCATTTGTCAACTGCCTCCTTTCCATTGATGGCAGAAATAACAGAAATGTTCTTTTTCTTCAGGACGGTTTCGAGATAGAACAAATTGGATTCATCATCCTCGGCAATGAGGATAACTGGTTTGTCCCGCATCGGGAATTTGCCAACTTTTTCTTCGGGATTTGTGTCAACCGGAATTCCAATTAAAGGCAATGAAAAAGAAAAATCCGATCCGCGGCCCTTTACCGATTCCAGGCGTATTTCGCCACCTAATAACTGAACCAATCCTTGTGCAATCGACAAGCCCAGTCCACTCCCCTCGAAACCCCTGTTGTACGAAAATTCTTCCTGTTTAAAGCTTTCGAAGATCACCGAAAGTGCCTCCTGTTTGATGCCAATGCCTGTGTCCCTCACGAAGAATTCAATTTCAGTTTTCGGGTCGGGGTGAACAGTGGAATTCCCCAAACCATTCTGTTTTAAAGTATAGCCAAATGTAATTTCGCCTTCGAAGGTGAATTTAATGGCATTGTTGAGCAAATGAGATATGATTTTCCTGAACAGTCCTTCATCGGAATAAAACACGATACCTTCGGTTTTATCGGGAATATCAAGATGTAAGACAAGGTTTTTATTGTCGCAAAATGGTTGAAACTGGGCACAAAGGTGATGAAATAAAAAGTGAAGGTCGATGGAATTCCCATGTATTTCCATATTTCCGGAGGCAATGAGTGAAATATCCATGTAATTGGTGATTGTACTTAACAAACGATGGCTGCTTGCTTCGAGGTGTGAGAAAAATTGCATCTTCTCCTCATTGCTGATTTTGGGCATAGTAATCAGATTGCTAAACCCAATGATTGCATTTAGTGGTGTTCGGATTTCGTGGGAAATGTTGTTCAAAAAGCGGTTTTAAGGCTGTTGCCCGATTCCGCCTTTATGAGGGCTTCTTCTAAACTTGTAATCATTTTTTTCCTTTCAGTAACATCTGCAAAGGATGCCAATAAGGAGTTTGGCCGACCTTTGGGATCCAGGACCATGCATGCTTCAACCTGGACATCGAAAAATAACCCATCCTTACCTTGAGCCATCATCTCACCCGACCAACTTCCTTGTTCGAGCAATGTATCCAAATTAAATACATCATTATCAACTATATGCCAAAACTCTTAGGCGATTTTATAAGCACTTCTTCCTTAGAACTGTAGCCCCAAAGCTTAAGAAATGCAGGATTCACATACGTCAGGTGGCCC
>CAZNRQ010000800.1:0-1814 GCA_964574845.1 uncultured Bacteroidales bacterium | reverse complement strand
GCCGACAAAACCTAAACCTCAAAACTCAGAACACAAATAAATTCCATAAACCAAATTCTAAATTTCCAAACGGGTGACTGCCAGATTTGATATTTGTAAAATTGATTATTGTTTTTTTTATTTGTATTTTGATGCTTGTGCATTATTATTTAAAATGTTTTGCCAAAAATAATTCGAATATTATCAATTAGATTTTAACTATGTGCGGTATAGCCGGTCTTTTGTATTTCGATCCCTCTGAAAGTAATTTACCTCAGAGGCTTCAGAAAATGGCTACTACTATGAAGCATCGTGGCCCCGACGACGAAGGTTATGTGTTATTTTCCGAAAATGATATTATCACCTGTGGTGGGAAGGATACCGCGGCGGCTTCATGGCACAATACGTTCAGCTATGCTGCTAAGAAAAATATAGAAGAGCCTTCAGAAGGCGTTACTCTGGGACTGGCACACCGCAGGCTTTCGGTCATTGACCTTTCGGCCGCCGGGCATCAGCCCATGTGTAATGATGATGCTTCGATCTGGATCACCTGCAATGGGGAGATTTATAACTATATTGAGCTTCGCTCGGAACTGGAGGCGCTGGGCGCTGTGTTCAAAACCCGTAGCGATATTGAGGTGCTGATTAAAGCATATGAGCAATGGGATATGGCCTTCACCGAAAAGCTCAACGGCATGTGGGCCTTTGTGATTTTCGATAAACGAAAGAACATTTTGCTGGGCTGCCGCGATCGCTTCGGTGTGAAGCCTTTTTATTTTACGCTTTCGAAAGATCTTTTTGCTTTTGCCTCTGAACAAAAGGCGCTGCTGACCCTGCCCATGGATAAGCAATTGAACGAAGCTGCTCTTTTCGATTATCTGGTCTACGGAAAAGTGGAGCAGCAGGAGAGTGGATTTTATCAGCATATCCGGGAACTGATGCCTTCGCATTATTTTATTTACGATCTCAACACTAATCAATTTTCGCTGCAGCGCTATTATCAACTGTACTTTTCGTCCGGCAAAAGCGGATCTGCGGATGTCTCCCCATCTGAAGTAATTGCCAAAACCAAAGAAAAAATATTTCGCGCGGTGGATATGCGTTTGAGGTCGGATGTGCCCGTAGGCTTTTGTCTGAGCGGGGGCATCGACAGCAGTTCTATTGTGGGAGTGGCGCAAAGCATCAACCAAAGCAAGCATTTGCTACAATTGCATGGCAGTTTGCATGCTTTCACGGCCACCCATGGCGGTCACGATTGCGACGAATCGCGTTGGGCATCACAGGTCGTTAGCAAGCATCATCTGGATTGGCATCAGGCGCCCTGCACGGCTAACGGGCTTTTCGATGAACTGGAAACCATCATTCATTTTCAGGATTCCCCTTTGTTTTCTACCAGCACCTATGCCCAAAATGTGGTAATGCGATCCGCCAAACATCATGGCATCACCATTCTGCTCGATGGCCAGGGGGGAGATGAGTTATTTGCCGGCTATGTGCCTTTTTATATTGCCTTCTATTTCGAACTGCTGAAGCAATTTCGTTTGGGTCGTCTGGGTTCCGAATGGTTTAATTTGAAACATTCCCCACTGAACGCTTCCATCCTGCTGAAATCTATGGGCAAGGTGATACTCGACCATGCCTTGCCCGGTTCTATGAAAAAAGGTTTGTATAAACGCTTGCATAAGGAAACTGCTTTTATTACGCAGGATTTCTTTACCAAAAATGCATCGGCCGTTTCACTGGCTCCCGACTACAGCAGCCAAAGCATGAACTCGCTGTTGCACGATTTCTTTACGCGTTGGTATCTGAAAAACCTCTTACGCTGGGAAGACCGC
>CAZNRQ010000799.1:0-1814 GCA_964574845.1 uncultured Bacteroidales bacterium | reverse complement strand
CAGCTGGTTAGAGCGCTTGCCTGTGACGCAGGATGTCGCGAGTTCGAATCTCGTCAGCCGCCCCATTAGATAAATTGACATTCAAGGATGTCTTTTTTTATATAAGAAAAATCTCACTATTACTGCAAGATTTTTCGATTATTTGAAATGGGCTTCTAAAATTAGAAGCCCATGTCATTAAATGGTTAATAAATTACATTGATTGTGGTCGTTTTGATTTACCATACTTTACCCACGCTCTGATAATAAACCAGATAAGAAGGATAAATACTCCAAAACCAACGAACCAAACGATGTTGTGAACCATGCCAGAAGTATGCATGATGGTGTAAGCAGAATCGTCATCTACCTGTTGAGGTGCAAGTTTTGCATAATACTGATTAACAAGATAGTTGGCTACCTGTAACAAGCCACCCCAAACTACCATAACAATCACGAGGATAATGGTTAATCCAATAGGCGCTTTTTTTTTCATAGCAGATTACTTTTTAGGTTTGGTTGTAATTGTTGTTGCCTGATTTACAAGATTTCCGAGGTTTTTAGCCCCCCAGATATCCATAAGTGATTGATTTTGTCCCAAAACAAGTGTGCTGGGCCAGGTCAGTTTTCCGTTTTTCACTGCATCAGCTAAAGAATTAATCAAGTTGATATTTGCATCCAACTCTTTTTGTGCCTTAATAGCTTGGGCAGCCGTTGCATAGAGATTAGCAGCAGCTACTTCATTTACAGCAGCATCTTTTTTCTTTTCTGCTACGAACTGTAAATTGATAGCGGTTTGAATTTCCGGTTCTATGTAACGAAATTCACCTGCTGCACCAATGTTATCCAAGCGGACACCACGAGCAGCAAAGAATCTGGCAGTTTGAACCTTCATCGAATCGAACACAATTTTACGTTCGTTTTGGCAATGAGTAAGATCACGTGAACCGAAAGCTCCTGTTAAATTATCCAATACAAATGAACGTACATTGTCATCCATTACATCAGACAATTTTTTTTCACCATACCAATAAAGGTAAGTAGAGGCATCTTCTTCAGGGATTGAAGCAGTACAGGTTATTCCGACAGCAAAGCCGATGGAATTTTGGCTTTCTACCTGTATTTCTTCATTCTTTTTTGATGTACCCTGAGTCGGTTCTGATCTCCATTCTCGGGTTACCGGTGCTCTGTCAACAACAATCACAGTTACGGTAGGGATCCATTCATAAGATCCAGGGCCACGACCAGTGTTGTGTTGAACGGTTGGGATTTCAATTCGTTTAGATGAAACCTTTTTTTGCTCAAAATAATCAATAGATTTGAGCTGTTTTTGGTTAGTCAAACTTCCTTGTTCCAGCGGAATTACAAAAGCAGTTTCACTGGGTTTTAAGGTAACGAATTTCTGTTCGTGGTAAGGACCACAGGCCGCGAAGGCCATCATCATGATTGCAAATATGGCAATCGGCATTAATGTTCTTTTCATACTTTTTTTACGTATTAATGATTTTTTTATTTTTAATTGCTACTCGTTTCTAGGCCTTTTGCTTACTCCTACTGCATCAAATATTAAAATATATTTTTCCACAGTGAAAATAGTATATATATTTGCTATATAAAGTCAACACAATATTATAGATTAATAAATAAGACAAGTAATAAAAAATCTCGCCATTACAGCAAGATTCTTCTATTTTTGAAAATCAGAAATTTCTAATTCTTAATTCTTCATTCCTAATTCGAAGACCTAGTCTTATATTCTTCTACTCACTTATTCAAAAATTCTTCTACTCCAATTTCATACTGTTTCTTACTTCTATATTCTCTGATAGATAAGG
>CAZNRQ010000798.1:0-1821 GCA_964574845.1 uncultured Bacteroidales bacterium | reverse complement strand
TTCACATTCTTCAAAAACAATTTCAGGTTTTCCCTTTACATAGAGCACACGCTTTTTCAACAGTGGGGATTCAACCATTGTTGCCATATATTTCCGCTCACATGAGAAAGTAAGCTGCTCAACAACTTTTGCCTCTTCACGTAATTCTAAATAATTAACCCCATTTTTGTGAAGCCACATCAGTAACGCAGCTTCCGTCGGATTTCCCAAAGGTTTAACCTTATTAGAGTCTGCATAATCAAGATATGCCGTTGAATTTACGGAAATGCCTTCTTTTATAAGATCACTTGTATTATTGCCAGATAACAAATTCCCGTCACTGCTGAAAAAATCATGTTTATAAACCGTCATCAGGTTTTGAGTCAAAGTGCCGGTTTTATCGGTACAGATAACCGTAGCCGCACCCATGGTCTCACAGGCATGCATTTTCCTGACCAGATTATTTGATTTTAACATCTTGCGCATGCTCAACGCCAGGCTTAATGTAACACTCATAGGAAGTCCTTCAGGCACAGCAACTACAATTATTGTTACTGCAACCATGAAATATGTCAGAATATGACTGGCGGTTTCTAAAGGGATCCACGAATCTTGCAAAAATGGATTCACTCCAAAAATACGACCTATACCTGCGATAACAACAAATGAAAGTGCAGCTATGCCTATCCATAAAAACCAACTGCCTTCCTCAACTCTTTTTGGCATTTTCTTTTCTTTGCCAACCAACTCGAAACCATCATAGATAATAGGTAGCCATACTTTTATTAAAGCAATTGCAGCAGCAATAAGGACACCACCTAATAGTCCCAACTGACCTAATTCAAATGTTACATCCTCAAAAAACAAACCCTTTAAAAATCTTGCGACAAAGGTTATCAGGGCGAATCCGAATCCGATAACTCCAATCCACTTAGCTAATTTATCAAGTTGTTGGTTTAGAGGTGTAACATCACCGGTAATTTCTGTGGACTTCTCAGCAACAACACCATATTCAGTAGCATCACCAACTTTGGTCACTTCAAAGATGCCATGGCCATCCAGTACGATTGTCCCTTTTAATATAGAATGACATGGATATGCCGTTTTTGTTGTACAATCAATAGGCATTATTGATTTACATGCAGGGACAGATTCACCTGTCAGACACGATTCGTCAATTTGTAATGATATAGCTTCAAGCAGTTTTCCATCAGCCGGTATTTCTTCACCAGTAGACATTATCACAATATCACCAACAGCAATATCTTTCTTTGGTACTTGACAAACATTACCCTCTCTGATAACTTTATAAGGAGTATCATCATTTACTTGATTAAGTACATCAAATTTTTTATTTGCATCCATTTCAAACCAAAACCCAACACCCGTTGCTAAAAGGATAGCGCAAAAAATCCCTATTGTTTCGGCAAATTCTTTAAATTCATGACTCTTTAAATAATATATGATTGAAATCCCCAATGATAATAAAGCTGCAATAAGCAAAATCCGTATAATTGGGTCTTCAAACTTTTCTAAGTATAATTTCCACCACGGATCTTTTTTTACTGGTGTCAAAATATTTGCACCATGCTTTGCACGACTCTCTTCTACTTGTTTTGAAGTAAGGCCAGTGTAATGTTTGTGAGGGTTCATTCTATTATTCTTTTAGACGTATTTAATACTTTTTGGAAGCATTTGACTCCAAGCGTAATGTAGGAATTACCAAAAAACAACAGCCAATATTAATAAAGGTGAGTTTTTTCTATTCCAATGATAAATATTGCTTTACAACAATTTTGGAAACTAAATTTGTTTGAAAAGCTTATCCAGTAGTGGTGATAT
>CAZNRQ010000797.1:0-1823 GCA_964574845.1 uncultured Bacteroidales bacterium | reverse complement strand
TTGTATTCACTATAATGGATGTTTCGGGTTTCATCATTTTGCAGAATATCATTTCGCTGGTTTCGTGGTTTATATTCTTTATGGTTATTGAGCAAAGAGGCGAGCATCAGCTGGCCATTTCCAATATTGTCAGAAGCGTTTACGTTTTTTTTATGATTCCCGGATGGGCCTTTAGTTCGGCGACAAGCACCATGGTGAGCAATATTATCGGTCAGCAGAACAAAGACGGGGTGATCCCGTTGATCAAACGAATCACCAAAATGGGAGTTCTGGTCTCGCTCATACTTACCTTGCCTGCTATGCTGTTTCCAAGGCAGCTGATGCAGCTTTATACTCCTGATCAGCAAATGATCACCGATTGCATCCCCTCATTTTATGTGGTGATGGTGGCTCTTTTTGTTTTTTCGCTTACGTTCAACCTGTTTAGCGGTGTTACCGGAACAGGCAACACCCGCGTAGCCCTGATGATAGAAGTGGGGGGTGTGGTTTTCTATCTGGTCAACGTGTATCTGATGATTATTATGTTTCGCCTGCCGCTGGCTATGGCATGGACATCGGAAGTGGGCTATTTCATTGTGATCTTCTTCTTTTCGTATTTCTATCTGAAAAAGGGAAGCTGGAGAAATAAAGTGATATGAGCCGGTAACTTATTCACGCTATTATCGTAATCGTTGTTTACACGCAAATAGAAATGAAACTGTTCATTAAATATACTCTGGTCGCAGTTGTTTTGGGTTTCAGCCTTTTAATCTTTACGAAAATCACTGCCGATCATCCTGTAAAGAATCCGGCGGACGACGACAGGCATTTATCGCTGCTCTTCTTGGGCGATATTATGCAGCATCAGCCGCAGATTGATGCCGCATGGAACGATTCGTTGAAGACTTACACCTACGATTCCTGCTTTAAATATATGGCCCCGATTATTCGCAAAGCCGACATCGCTATGGCCAATCTGGAAGTGACACTGGGTGGCAGACCTTTCAGCGGATACCCTCAATTCAGTGCTCCTGACCAACTGATACATGCCCTAATGTATGCCGGCATTGACATTGTGGGTACTGCCAACAATCATTCCTGCGACAGGGGAAGCAAAGGGATAGAGCGCACCATTCATATTTTGGATAGTATGGGGCTTCAGCATACCGGCACCTTTGTCGATTCGGTTTCGCGCTCGATATTGTTTCCTAAGATCATTCACAAGAATGGATTTACGATTGCCATTTTGAATTATACCTATGGCACCAACGGCATTGCCGTGCCCCAACCCAATATCGTCAACCTTATTGATACCAATCAGATGAAAGCCGATCTGAAACGGGCAAAAGATTCTGTGCCTGACAAGGTGATCGTTTTCATCCACTGGGGCGATGAGTATCAATCGCATCCCAACCAGTTTCAACAGGACATGGCCCGCTGGTGTTTCCTCAACGGGGCTGATATCATCATCGGAATGCACCCCCATGTGATTCAAAAGATAGAGAGATACTATTTTCCGGACAGCAATGGTCGTGAGGTTTTTGTCGCCTATTCGCTGGGCAATTGTATCTCGAACCAGCGCGACCGCTACAAAGACGGTGGTCTGATGGTAGGTATTGATCTGTTGAAGCATAATAATGTGGTTAGTATTGATAATTCGTCCTACTACCTCGATTGGGTGTATACACCCGTAGAAAAGGGACGGAAACAGTACTATATTCTTCCGGTTGCCGAATTTGAGAAGCAACCCAGGCTGTTGGACACGCTTTCTTATCAGAAAATGATGCTTTATGCCGGCGATTCCCGCAGTTTGATGCAGAAAGAGAGCCGCGGCGCGAAGGAAT
>CAZNRQ010000796.1:0-1832 GCA_964574845.1 uncultured Bacteroidales bacterium | reverse complement strand
GTTGTATTCACCGACCAGGCGATATGTGGTTTCTGTGAAACCCCCAGATAAGAATACGAACCCAGGCAAATATTTCGGTGTCCCAATGATTCCACACGGGTATCAATCAGCAGATCGACGATGATCTCCATGGCATCGGTTCGTCCGTAATGGCAACATTCGCCGCTGAAGTAGGCATTACATCCTTTTTGCCTTTCGTGGGTAACCAATCCTGCCTTACCCACGCTGATGGAGTGACATTCTGCCGATTCCCAGCATTTCTGGTCGAATTGGAGGATATGTAAGGGTTGCATCTTTTTCATTCGCAGATACAAACTGTTGTCGTAATAGCTGTTTTGCCACAGGTAGCCTGTATCTGCCAGCCTAAAGGTAGAATCTGTGATCTGCGACAAGGAATAGTTGCTCATAAACGGAGCTATGTACATTTCGGCAAACAATGAGGGATGCTGACGTGCCAGATTCAGACAAGTATAGATTTCCTTCTCGTTTTGATTGAGTTGTTTGATGTTCTTGGCAGTATTGCAGGCAGCTTTGTCTTGCTCGGTCCAGCATTTTCCCAAATGGCTCACAATATACGCGCTCAGCGAATCGGTGAGTTTGTTATTGACTTTGAAAGATTGCAGGTTCTTTTTGGTTTGTACAGCAAGGTAAGTTGCAGAATCTTTTTTCTGGTTGTATTTTTGTTTTACGGCTGATGTTTTGCTACTCTCTTTCAGATATTCCTTGCGCAGTTTGGCATAGTCCTTTTGCAGTTTTTTATATCTGACGATATAACAACCGTTGAGCGTTGCCATCAGAAACACAAGGGATAATATCTGAATTGTTCGTTTATGCATGTCTTTTTCCTCGGTGAATAAAACACAGACCTTTCCAGGTCGATGTTATATCTTCAAGATAGAAGAAAAGTACCGGGTAACCGGTTTTGTAGGCCCGGGAGTACTTTCCACTTTTTCCCTGAGTCAGTTTTCTTAGTAGTTTCATGGTTTCAGATTTTTTTTAATAAAATCAGATTTCAATCCGGCAATTTCTGCTGATTCGGCCGTGTATCTTTTCCAGAAATAATATTCGGGAAGCAGGGCCTTTACAGAGTCGTTGGCGGCAATTATTTTATTCTCCAGTATCTTCCTTTCTTTGATCAATTCCTTTTTTCTATTCAGAGTGGTATTATACCTGCTCAGTAATTCCTCGTACTTTGTTTTACAGGACGAAAGCAGAATTATGAAAATTAATATAGCAGGAAGTAACCTCATTTTTACATTATAAATTGACCAAAATGGCTGATTATAATAGTAACGAAATAGTAAGGGCAATTATTATGTGGTAGATGAAGAATTACGAATAAAAAACAATTAATGGTCCGAAGTTCTTCTGATCCGGCAATCCCGAATTAATATAAAATAAATACCGCGGGTCTTTTATTGATATCAGCCTTTTTCTTTTTCCAGAGTTTGATGGGTTTGCAAACAATTAACTGGGTAGGTAGTGTTATATCCACTGCCACACAAAGCATGGTTTCGTCGTGGCAGTTTTCCAGCAAAGCATCCAGCATTTGATTGTTGCGATAGGGGGTCTCAATAAATATTTGTGTTTGACCGTATTGTTTGGCGATGGATTCAATTTGTCTGATCTTTTGGCTGCGGGCATATCGGTCCACAGGCAGGTAACCATTAAAAGCAAAGTTCTGTCCGTTTCCGCCTGAAGCAATCAAAGCGAGCATGATGGAAGATGGGCCAGTTAGTGGTACCACAGGTATTCCATTTGCATGGGCTTCTCTTACAATTTCCTGCCCGGGATCGGCAATACAAGGCAGGCCTGCTTCGGAAAGCAATCCC
>CAZNRQ010000795.1:0-1834 GCA_964574845.1 uncultured Bacteroidales bacterium | reverse complement strand
TGTAGTATAAAGAAAAATCGCTTGGGTAGATAATTCAAGCTATTTTTTCTTTATTAAATTTATGATCAAATTCAGTTATTGTGTTAATTTTAGTTTTATTTTTCCGATACGCAATTGGCAGAGAAGGGCTATATGGGTGGTACGCCTAAACTGCAACAACTATTTGCGTACGAAGAAAGTATGGAAAAAGCTGATAAGTTATTTCAAATTATCAGACATTAATGTATCACTTGACACTTATTCTTCCGAATGATAGAATACAATACAATACGGTACTGAATAAGGCAAAGTATTCTATTCTACAGGAGAGAGGTTTGAGTTTTATGGTACTTGATTCAAGATTATCGAACATAGCGGGTTCATCAAATGGAAAAACTTGCAACAGAGAAAGAATAAACGCAATTGTTATTGCGGATAGAAGAGCTCATCGTGTTGTCAATCGGACAAGGAATGAAGAAAGGTATTTCCCCAAAAATCTTACGCCCCACCACGAGTGTATAAATATTATACCCACGCGAAATGGGGAGAATTCATCTCCTAAATTTGATTTTACAAATAACGGATTTGGAAGGCAGCCGGATGCCATACAAAAGATTGAATTGCCACTTCATAACGAAAAGCACCATAACGAGAAGCAACCAAATCCGGTTAATAAATTCTTTTTGGATTTAGGAGCAAAAATCTTGCTGTATATAGCAAATGGCTTTTGGCCTAAATATTGATTTAAGGACACTGGGACTTTGTGACCGTTTGCAGTATAGCTAAAATGTGGAATGGTGGAATTTAAAAAAATTCGAAGGATTCTTATATAAAAATGTCGAAATAGATTTCAATAGCAAAAAAACGCTATTAAAATCTATTTTTTATGATACGAGGAGGATTTATTTATGAGCTGGTATTTGATTGTACTTAAGAATTACTTCAACTTTTCAGGCAGAGCACATCGGCAAGAGTACTGGATGTTTGTATTATTCAATGCTGTTTTTGGGATCGTACTTAGCGGAGTTGACAAGCTTGCAGGAACGGGCGGAATAATTTTCGTATTGTATTTTCTGGCAATGCTTATTCCATCAATTTCTGTACAAGTGAGGAGATTACATGACATAGGCAAAAGTGGATGGTATATACTTGTTGCTTTGATTCCTCTTGCAGGTCCGATTTGGCTGTTAATTTTGCTTGTTACAGCTAGTCAACAAAATGACAATCAATATGGTCAGGTACCTGCATAAAAATAATTAATGTAAGGGCGGCGCATTATTTGCAGAAAAGATTAATTTTTGCATATAAAGTGCCGCTCTTTTTGTTATGTACGGGAACAGTTCTTCCTCACAGCTTGTTTATTAATATTGCGAACAGTTCTACGTTTATCTAATAGTTTTACTAATCATATTCTCTCAACATAACGCATTTGTTGTGTCCGGGAGATTATGATACAATATAACTTGTTAAGAGGAATATATCGTTTGAAGAATATATCATTTGAAAAATAGGGTGGGGGCTTGAATGGAGAAAATAGTTTTAGCCGCAATTAGAAATGCTACAAGAAATTTTGATAAATTATATAGTTACAAAAACTCGTCATGTGATGATTCACAGGCAATACCTGGTATGAGAATCATGGTTCCCTTTGGAAAGGCAAACAAGCCCAAAGAGGCATTTGTTTTTTATGTTGATGTTGCTGATGATTCGAGTCTAGGTTACCCTGTTGCGAATATCAAAGCAATAAGCTCAATTATAGATGAGGCACCCGTTATGAGCTCTGAACTTATTGAGCTTACACGGTTTATAAAGGAAAGGTATATCTGCACTTTTTATGATGCTCTGAGGGTAATGA
>CAZNRQ010000794.1:0-1835 GCA_964574845.1 uncultured Bacteroidales bacterium | reverse complement strand
GGGTGTTGAATTTTTGAGAAATACCCAACTGTATCTCGAAAGGCAGGGGTTCGCGGTTGCCCGGAACATAATAGTCGAGCTGACGGCCAATGTTCTTAAAAAGAACCGTACCCATAAAACCGCTTTTCTCATGATAATAAGAACCGGCCACATCCACCGCCATGCCGAATGAATTGTATTTTTCCAGATCGGAATACACCAGTTTCAGGTTGGCACCTATCAGGAAGTGCTTCTCCAGTTTGCGGCCCCATCCCAAAGTAAGTGCATAATCGCCTCCGCTGAAGTTGCCAAAGGTTTGTCCTGTTTCGTCGGCTTCCAGAAACTTACCGTAATTGATGAACTGAAAAGCCGAAGTAAAACTTCCCACCTTTTTAAAGGTTTGGGAATAAGCTACCATGCCATAGTTGGCATCCGCAAAATAATCCACAAAGGTGAGGGCCAGTTTGTGGTTGAGCTTTTCGTCAATTATGGATGGGTTGACAATGGCCATGCTCAGGTCATCGTCTTTGGCAGCCACAAAATTGCTGCCTAAAGCAGCCATGCGTGCTCCCCAGGGGAGATTCAGAAATTCAAAGGCATTGTTGCCTCCTGTTTGTGAAAACAAAGCGGAAGTCAGCAACACAAAGGCAGAGAATAGTAAGGTCTTTTTCAAATGAAACTCTCTTTAGTGATACAAAGGTAACAGTTTGCTATTAAATGATGAGGGGTAAACGTATTAAAATTAAAATTATTGTGCTAACTTTGTCGCAATGGCCGATCACGACATATATATGCAATGTTGCCTCAATCTGGCAGTCAAAGGACTGGGTCGCGTAGCGCCCAATCCCATGGTAGGTTGCGTGATAGTGCACAACGATAGTATAATTGGAGAAGGCTATCATCGTGAGCATGGCGGACCTCATGCCGAAATACATGCCCTGAACTCGGTTGCTGACAAAGACTTGCTGCCCGAAAGCACTTTGTATGTTAATCTGGAACCTTGCTGCCATCATGGCAAGACACCTCCCTGCACCGATCGCATCATTCGCGAAAAGGTCAAGAGAGTGGTCATTGGTATGCAGGATCCCTTTCAGCTGGTTGCCGGCCGGGGAATTGATAAATTAAAGGAGGCAGGTGTAGAAGTGATAATAGGGGTGCTCGAAAAGGAAAGTACCTGGCTCAACCGACGTTTTGTAAGATTTCATCGTTCGTTGCGACCTTATGTGATATTGAAATGGGCACAGACCCTGGATGGTTTCATTGATAAGAAACGCTATTCCAACGAGCCGCAGATCAACTGGATCACCGACGAGAAAACGCGGGTAATCGTGCATAAATGGCGCACCGAAGAGCAGGCCATAATGATAGGAGGGAATACCGCCAAAAAAGACAATCCCCGACTCACCTCGCGCGACTGGTTGGGCAACAACCCTGTGAGGGTTGTACTGGACGAAACGGGCACGCTGCCTCATATACTTAATGTGTTCGATGTAGAAGCCGACACCTTGCTGTTTACTCCGGTCCAAAGAGATATGGGGCTGAGAACCCATACTATACTTACGGATTTTTACAAACCCGTACTGCCTTTTGTATTCAAAACCTTGCACGAAAGCAATATCCAATCCGTTATAGTAGAAGGGGGCAGGCAATTACTAACTTCCTTAATTGAATCAGATTCATGGGACGAAGCCCGCATCTTTACAGGCTACTGCAATTTCCAAAATGGTGTGGAAGCGCCTGAGATATCAGGCCGCGAATATTCCAGCGAATATATTGGCTCCGATTTGCTCCGGATATTGGTCAATAAGAATTCAGGGTTTAGATTTTAGATTTTTGATTTATGATTTATGATTTTT
>CAZNRQ010000793.1:0-1837 GCA_964574845.1 uncultured Bacteroidales bacterium | reverse complement strand
TAATTAAGCTCAACATCCGTAACAAATTCTTCAAACTTCAGAATATAAGAATCCTTGCTAGTGCAAGAACATAAAGTAATAAAAGTTACGAAAAGGAAAAGTGTATATTTTTTCATTTAATTTTTTAATTTCACTACTCATCTATTATGATAAATCCAAATCATTTATTAAAAGGCTGAACTCTACAACCATTACTTTCACAACATGCATAGGTGCAACTACTCTTATCACTTAAACTAAATTACCCTGCCATGAACAATGTCCCAAACACAACAAAATATAATTTTTATGTCCAGAAAAAGTTTTGGTCAACCTGACTTACCTAAGAGTGTGACCACATAAAGGGCAATGAATATGTCCACTTGCGCAGGAATGACAAACAAAGTGTCCTTTAGAACAAGTTTTACCACCTGAAACATCTTTAGTTTTTCCGCAATTATCACATACCCGACTACCCATAAAAACCGCATCATTATTGATAACGATAAATTGATCTGTTAACTCATTCCTCCTAAATGGAGGGAAACTCAAACCATTATTCATATAGCAAATTTTAAAAACGCCTACTCTTTATTGGATTTTCGGCTACCTCCTCTTTATTACTATTAATAATAATTATTCTATCACTAAAATTTCAAATTTCATTCACAGATTTACCAGTTTCACCACCATATAACTCTGCCTTTAAATTACGTGCAGCTTGATTTATCATATCCTCCAATTCTTGTAGTTCAGCATTGGTAAAGACACACCCTAAATTATAACCACCATGTTTTGCAAAACTTCTTTCATCAATCATATTTTCTACAGTAGGATAATATTCGGAATATTTTCCATTGGGCGCTGTATAAGGGAATTCAACAGCAATTAATTTTAACACATGTCTGTTTTTTGACAATAATCTTTTTTCCTCATCATTTAACTCAAAGTGAGCGATGACTGTATAATAAGATTTGTCACCACCAAATAATCCTGTTTTTTCGGTTCTGTCTTTTTTAACATGAATTTTCATAAGTATATGTTTTTACATTACGCCTACTCTAGAATGGATTTTCGGCAAACTCCAAAATAATTGATTGAGAATTCAATGTGACTTAATTAATATTTTCCTTAAATCTTAGAAACTCTTCGTATGTGACATTAATATCAACCGTTATTCCATCCTTATCATTTCTGTGTATTCCAATATCATGACCGTTCGGATGGTCAAAGAGAAGAAAATCCTTTTTCCCTTTAATAAACTCCTTAGCCTCATATTCACTAAATGCACCATCAAGTTCGCCATCAACTTTGCAAGATTCCACGATTGATTCAATCGCAAAGGCTACCTGATTTTCATATAATTTTTTATCTTTTTTATAAAATATTAATCCTATTGAACGACCTTCAGAATCTACTTTAATTTCTTTCACATCACCAACAAATTCTATCCTAAGTGTGTCAAATGCATTTAAGAAAGTAGGATTTAAAGAACATTCATATTGATTCACTAAAATTTGCCCATCAAGAATCGCTCGTTTCCCATATAAAATTGATTGTTCTAAAAGACTAGGAAGATCAAATGAGTATATGTTGTCAAAGTATAAAACAGTTGGGAAAACAATTTCGTTACAATTTATTTTTTCAAAAACATAACCAACTGGCTCCAATACATTTATTGCAACTAAATCTTCTATCCTTTCAAATTCCGTCCCTCCAATTTCATTTTCAAGAAACTTATGTAATGAGTCCATGTCTGATAAACCAAGTAGTAATAAGGCAACTTCTATTTTTAAATTATGTATTTCTACCTCTGTTAAATTTGCTTTTTCTCCAATAATCTGACATTTCTTTAGCC
>CAZNRQ010000792.1:0-1837 GCA_964574845.1 uncultured Bacteroidales bacterium | reverse complement strand
AAGTTTCTCTTTTAACTCTTCTTTGGTTATTTTTTTAACACCGGAACGGGTGTCAAATTTTGAGATCTTAAAATCTTTGCCCGACTGAACTTCGTATTTTTTTATATTCATAAAACTGTTTTTAAATCTTATTTAGCTGATGGGGGTTGATTTAAGGCAACTGTTTGCAACTATGTGAATGTAGCATTTCGGAACACTTAACTGTCAATCAAGCATAAACTTTACAAGAAGTACAAAGTTTGATCAAACCACTGAACTACTTCTTTTGTGTCGGTGCTGTTATGCTTAGTATTTAATTTCTACAACAAGCTGTCTTCCTTCTTCAACTACTTTTTTGTCCATTCCAGAACCTACCGCAATTCCGATCGCAAGCCCAACTGGTAATCCTATGCCTAAAAAAGCCATATTTCCTAGACTAGCACCAAAAGCAACACCTATCGGAATACCAAATGCAGCCATTCCAAGAACTAGCCAAAGATCTCGGTAGTAGTTTTTCGGCACCAACTTAACTTCTTTTTCAAGCAATTTGATAATCCTGGACTGTATTTTTTTTATTATTTTTCTCATATCATCTCCTGAATTAGAAGTTGAGTTCATCTCATCAATGTTTTTATTAATCGACATCATCAGTCCATCTGGCAAATCCCTTTTTCGCAATTCCAGTAATAGTTTTTCAAACTGAACATACGTTTCTTTAAGTTTAACATTTTTCTCGATATCTGGCATCGGATCTAATTCGTTAATCTTCATTTGTCTGTATTTTAATATTAAGCCTAACTTGTTTATTACTGCTAGTTCTTTTATGCCGTAGGCATCTCAATAGGATTAACTTTTTTCTTACAAATATACAATTTTTCAAAAAGCATTTAATCCTCCTTCCAAAAAAATAGGAACAAAGCCAATCTTGCAATCCTTTTTTCTAAAGATTCCTGTATACATGTTGATGATTGATCCCTATTAATTTCCTTTTTTCTTCATCTGAAAATTCGATGTTATTAATATGGACAAGTGCGTTGTAATCTTTTAAGGGAATAGATTATTTTGATGCTGAGCTTAGTGGGTTGTAATATTACAGCTGAAGACTTTTTTTCCCATTTATCGTGTCTTATATCAGAATTAATGATTAGATAATATTGTGGCTAAATTTTAATCTTTCATTTCTGTACCTTTGATTTAAGTAAAATTAATTTTGCAATGCTAGGTTGGATACTACATAAACACTCGGATTTTTTAATAAAACCTGAAACCTATGAAATCAATAAACTCATAGAGGAGGGACAGGCTGCAGGTATGGAAATAAGGGTTTTACAACCAGAACAAATTGAAATTATTGTTAATCGTGACGATCGCAAAAGTATTTTTGTGGATGACGTTTCGTGTCCGTTACCTGATTTCATTATCCCGCGTATGGGTGCCGGAACCACTTATTTTGCTCTTGCGCTTATCAGGCATCTCGAAAAACTTGGGGTATATTCTTTCAATTCTGCCAATTCAATTGACATAGTAAAAGATAAACTATTTCAGTTGCAGATATTGGCAGAATCAGGAATGCCTATTCCGAAAACCATGCTTGCTAATTTCCCTATAGATCTTGAGGTGGTTAGAAAACACATTGGTTTTCCCGTGGTAGTTAAAACCATAACAGGCTCGCAGGGAAGTGGTGTTTTTCTTTGTGAAACCATCAATTCTTTAGACGAATTGATGCACATGGTTAAAAACTCTAATCCTAATGTAAATTTAATTTTCCAGGAATTTATTAAAACAAGTCATGGAAAGGATTTGAGAGTTTTTACAGTGGGCGGTAGAATTGTTGGCGCTATGATACGCGAATCGACCG
>CAZNRQ010000791.1:0-1846 GCA_964574845.1 uncultured Bacteroidales bacterium | reverse complement strand
GTATATGACCGTACGTTCCCGGGATAATTTGAATTCTGTCCGTAGAATGCCTGTCCTGGAGTGGGCATGGTTATGGCAGTCGCTGTGTCGTACGAAATTGTTTGACCTGTTCCGACAATGGGATAAGTAAGGGTTTGGCTAAATCCATGTAAGTTTATCATTGTTATTATGCACATTGTCATAAAAACATTGAGCGCGATAGTTTTCTTTAAAATTCTTTTCATTTTTGCTTATTTTATATTTGAAAACAAAAGTAGAACCCCTGTGATGTTAAAAAAAACAGAATCACTCAATGGCAAGAATGTATCACCGGAAAGTGGGTTTTGGTCACTGAACACAATACTAATTTTGACGGTTAATGTATTAGAAAATCAAAGTGGGGGATCTTTTATATTGTGATATCGGGTTTTGATTATACCATATACTTTAGTATGGTATTAAAAAGCCGTCTAAAGGAATAAGCCTTTCTATTATTTTCTTAATGGAGTTACAGCCACAATTGATATTTAGACGGTCCATAGGACTCCAATGGAGAGGCGGAGCCTGCCACCGAACGAGCTTTTTTCAAACTTTCATTACCAATGATGTTAATCAAATTTTAAGTCTACTTTATAGTATCCACGCAGTCCTGCCTCTAGGTATCTATTAACTTCGTAATCCAAATGCTCATTAATTAAAGAACCATCATAATTATTATAAAAGATAAAGAAACTTAATACTATAGTATTTATGTACCCTGAAGGAATTTTCTCTCTTCTTTGCAAGGAAGCTTCATGAAAACGCGAACTGACTTTTTTATATATTTCAATAATTTTATTATCGGACAGAGTAATGGTCCCTAAATGACTTACAGAGGCAATTATCTTATGGAATCCTTCAATTATATCTTTATCATTTATCATTTGATCTGGGGAAGTATTTAAACTATCTGATTCCATAAGCGATTCAACAGTTTGCTGATCAAAATAATTTATTCTTTCTTCAGTTTTTTTAATATACGAATCAATTATTTTATCCATTAAATCCTTGAATTCTTTTAAATATTTCGGTTCTATCTCCTGAGCTTTTAGTATATCAATATCCCCACTTTCATCATTTAAGGCCAATTTAGAGAACCCACGAATATAATATGCAAACGCATTGTTTGGATCCCTATCGACAACTACTGAAAAATCTTCTATTGCATTCAAAAAATCTTTCATCACATATCTGGCTCTTCCCCTATTAATATAGTGTTCAGAAATATTAGGTTCAAATTCAATGGCTTTTGTATAATCTTCAATGGCTCCTTCGAAATCTTTCAAACTTAATTTTGCAAACCCACGAACTTGATATGCATTAGTTAGATTGGGGTCAAGTTCAATAGCAATATTGTAATCTTTAACCGCCCCCTCATAATCAAATAATAATGCCTTGGAAACTCCACGATCGTGATATACCATAGGAACATTAGGATCAAGTTCTATAACTTTTGAAAAATCTTTAATGGCACTTTCAAGGTCTTGCAGGTGAAATTTCGTAACCCCCCTTTCATTAAATGCAAGAGTATTATTGGGATCAATCTCAATTACTTTATCAAAATCCTCAATCGCTCCTCTATAATCAAATGAATATGATTTTGCCAAACCCCGATCAAATAAAACCATAACTACATCAGAAGAGCCCAACTCAATCGCTTTTGAAAAATCTTCAATACTTTCCTTAAAATCACTTAAGAATATTTTTGTTTTTCCACGAAGATAATAGGCATCTCCAAAAAACTCATTAATTTCAATTGCCATTGTGAAATCTTCCATTGCACCCGTTTTATCATCTAGATCGAATTTACACTTACCCCTTTCAAAAT
>CAZNRQ010000790.1:0-1848 GCA_964574845.1 uncultured Bacteroidales bacterium | reverse complement strand
GAGTAAGGATAATTTCAAAGCCTGTTGATATACCACGCACATGAGATGAAGATACTATTTGAATTCGAGTGCCTGTTGTAGGTGTTTGAGAGCCAATATCAGTGGCTCGTACAGTGTATCTGAAAGGACCATCATGAACCGCAATTAATATACGCGGATTATGGCTTGACTCAATGAGAGCAAGTTGCATTGCTTCCACAATTTTTTCATCACTCGACCTATGTACGTCTTTTCGTTTTCTGCCAACTGCATGGGGACTATGAGGGTTTAAAAACATTAACCCAATATATCTGGATGGATTTTTCTCAATCCATTCTCTGTATTCAAAAAAATCGCTATGAATTATACGGTGTAGTGATGTTCCCACAATAAGCACCATATTTTCAGCGTCTTGCAAAATTTGTTTAGCAATTGGATGAGGAGATGTCCAGTTACACTCAAAGGAAGATGATTTTGCTGCGCTTTTTACAACTTCTGTATTTTTGGGAATTGGGTCATTTTTACTGCTTTTTTGTAAAGGACTTTTTTCTTGTTGTTCCTTATATGGCTTCTCGCCAATATGAGGTGGCCAAAAGGTAACGCTTCTGCCTTGAGTTATTGCAATACTGGCTATCGCAATAAAAAAAATAATAAGCAATGAAGCCGTCACTATTAAAATAGTAAGGATATTTGGATTGTTGCTTAACCAAGTTAATACTTCTCCCATGATATTTCATCCTTCTTTTAAATATGGTTATGCCGAATGACCTGCCTAACGTTTAAGCTAAGGGGCGTCAAAAAGCACAGCTTTTTGACGCCCAGCGAAGGGCGAAGCCCGCAGCAGCCTTGAGCGCAGTGTTATACGTCATAGTGTTAATGGTACCTGTGTTGGTAGAGAATAACCATAAACAAGATGAAATAGATCTGCCACCCCTTGTAATGCTGAACACGAATCATTTAATGAAACATTATCCATTTCATGCATCCATTTGTTTCGGGTTTTTCTGACATTATTAATTGAGGTATAAATACTCATTGGCAATTCGTTAACTAATGATAATACTTCTGTGCGTATTGACGCAGAATAATCTCGCCCTCTTAGGGTTTGTGCTCGCTTCTCATTAATAAACGGTTGCTCCTCATCGTTAAGTATACGAGTGCGGTTGTTCGAAATGTATTTCTCCCAATTTGTGTCAAGCATCTGCTCTATTATGGTCCACGATGTAATTAGACTGCTTGGATAGTCATGATTTTGAAGAGAAAAGAGAGCCATATAATAAAGACTTATTAAACTGATTGTATGAAAGTTGTTAGTTAAAATATTATCTAATTTCTCAATGGATAAATCGAATGTAGATTTGTCTATGGTTAATATCTTTTGTTGAATGCGATCATCAAAAGTCTCTGGGTAACCCTGTCGGTATTCGGCAGATGATCTTGCTCGATAAAGATAATATCCTGCACGATTTTTAAAACCTACTGAAAGATCATCTTCTGAATGCAGTATCATGTGGTGTAATAAAGGTTGTCGGCAAAATATGCTTTTGTTTATCGTAGATTGCTTTCAGCAAGCAAACGGCATAAGTGTTTATGATTTGTGCTCTTTCTAAACGGATAGTAGCTTTTGTTTCAAATGAAGCTTCTGAATTTTCTGTTTGAATTTCTGAAACATTCGAGAAATCAAATAAAAATAAACCATCACAATGAATAGTTACGCTCAAACCTGACTTCAGTGTGGTATTGAATACCGAGTCAGACATTTGTTTAATATCAAAAAGTTTAGCTGGGATAGGCTTATGCTCACTGATATTATCTTTTCTGGGTTGTTTAAGGAACCACGCACTAGGTTGAATATAATATCCCCACAAC
>CAZNRQ010000789.1:0-1849 GCA_964574845.1 uncultured Bacteroidales bacterium | reverse complement strand
ACTGATCACCGTTACCATAAACACAGCACGCCCGGGGATTATCATCGGTAAAGGCGGGCAGGAAGTTGACAAGCTGAAAGAAGAATTGAAAAAGGTCACCAGCAAGGAGATACAGATCAATATTTCAGAAATCAAACGCCCTGAACTGGATGCATTACTGGTTGCTCAGGCCGTTGCAAAACAAATTGAAGGCAGAATTGCATACCGCAGGGCCATCAAGACCTCCATCGCTTCCACCATCAGAATGGGTGCCGAAGGGATCAAGATACAGGCAAGTGGCCGTATCGGTGGCGCTGAAATGGCACGTTGCGAGCATTATAAAGAAGGCCGCATTCCTCTGCATACATTGCGCGCCGACATTGATTATGCTCTTGCTGAAGCACATACCACGTATGGACGTATTGGTGTCAAAGTATGGATATGTAAAGGCCTTGTTTACGGAAAAACCGAACTGGTCCCTTCATCCACCGGCATCAAGGTGAAACAGGAAGGCGGCGGCAGCAATGTACCCAAAGACAATGGACGCCCCAGAAGGAGAAGGAAATAATCGTTAGACTTGTAGAGATATAACAGCTTAATATAATACAGTAATGTTACAGCCGAAGAAGACGAAATTTAGGAAGATGCAGAAACAAAAGATGAAAGGCAATGCCAAAAGAGGCAGCCAGATCGCTTTTGGATCTTTCGCAATCAAAACAATGGACGAAGCCTGGATCACCGCTCGGCAGTTAGAAGCAGCCCGTCAGGCCATCACACGTTACATGAAACGTGAAGGTCAGTTGTGGATCAGGATATTCCCCGACAAACCGGTAACCAAAAAACCCGCCGAAGTTCGTATGGGTAAAGGAAAAGGAGCCGTGGAATATTATGTAGCCCGCGTAACACCCGGTCGCATCATGTTCGAAATAGATGGCGTATCCTCGGCCATAGCCAAGGAAGCTCTCCGTTTGGGCGCCCAGAAAATGTCAGTAAAAACAAAAATGGTAGTCAGAAGAGACTACATAGAAGAATAAAACATCTTAAACCAATGAAGAAACACGAAGTAATCATTGAGCTTTCGACACCGGAACTGCTTGAAAGGCTTGACGCAGAGAAGAAACAGCTGCTTAAGCTTAGAATGAACCACGCAGTGTCGCCGCTTGAAAATCCGATGAAACTGAAGGATTATAAGAAGACCATCGCTCGCATGAACACCGAATTGAGGCGCAGGGTAATAAACAGCGAGGCTTTGACCGAAACTTCAAAAACCGGAACGAAAACCCAAAAGTAATCATCATAGCAATGGAAGAAAGAAATTTCAGAAAAGAGAAAATCGGGGTTGTGAAAAGCAACAAGATGCAAAACAGCATCGTAGTGAACGTTGAACGGAAGGTAAAACACCCCAAGTACGGGAAATTCGTTAAGAAATCCAGCAATTCATGGCAGATGACGCGAAAAACGAATGCAGCATCGGAGATACCGTGCGCATATCAGAAACCCGCCCCCTGAGCAAGAATAAATGTTGGAGATTGGTTGAAATCATTGAAAAGGTCAAATAATTATGATACAGCAAGAATCACGTTTGATAGTGGCCGACAACAGCGGTGCCAAAGAAGTACTTTGCATTCGCGTGTTGGGCGGGACCAGAAAAAAATACGCTTCACTGGGCGATAAGATCATCGTTACGGTAAAAAGCGCTATTCCGTCAGGTGGCATCAAAAAGGGAACAGTCTCAAAAGCCATCGTTGTACGGACAAAGAAAGAAGTAAGAAGGCCAGATGGCTCTTACATCCGTTTCGACGATAACGCGGTGGTGCTGCTCAATCCGACCGAAGAACTCAGGGGAACCCGTATCTTTGGACCTGTAGCC
>CAZNRQ010000788.1:309-1851 GCA_964574845.1 uncultured Bacteroidales bacterium | reverse complement strand
GTTTTGAGCCTGTCGTTTATACTGTCGGAAATGAATTGATTGTATGATTTTTTAACAATTTCGGTGAATTGAGCCAATATCTTTTCAGTTGCACGACCCTGATAAACCTGTCCGATGAAGAATTTTACAAAAGTTTCGCTGGGATTATTTAATTCGCGGTTCAATATTACCTTAATCTCATTTTCATACTTTAATTCAGATGCACTTGAAAAAATGGAATTAGCATCGAAATAGCTTTTATGAAACTTTTTAAGTTCATTGATGTGTTGCTCTTTCATGTTGGTGAAATCGAACTCCAGAAATGGTTTTTCATCCATTTTATTGGCATCAATAAGATCGGTGTAGAATCTAAAAACAATGCCATTGGTCAATAAACCAAATTTAGCTTTACTGGTATGAAAATAACGAAGTAGTTGTGAATCGTGTAGGTCTAAATTGGCACCCCACCATTTGCATTCGATTAACATAACCGGAATACCGTCTTTTAAAATGGCGTAATCAACTTTTTCGCCTTTCTTAATACCGATATCTGATGTAAACTCAGGAACAACCTCTAATGGATTAAATACATCATAACCCAAAACCTGTATAAATGGCATTATAAAAGCATTTTTGGTTGCTTCTTCGGTTGTGATTTGGTTTTTTAGTTTTACTACTCTTTCGCCAAGCTGTTTGATTTGATCTTTGAAGTCCATAATTCTGTTTTTAAAAAATTGACACGATAAAGATAATATTTTTCGACAAATTTAAACCTAGTCGATTAATATTTTAAAAAAAACTATCCTATTAATTTCTCTTTCTGTTTTTTGAATTCATCTTCTGTTAAAACTCCCTCATCTAATAATCCTTTCAATTTTTTTAATTCATCAGCAACAGATGAACTTATAGCTGATTTGCTGGAATTTTCAATGTCTCCTTGCTTGATAAGTACTGAAAATATTCCATGCCATTTTTCTACCAAAGAATAAGCACCTGTATATAAAAAGTCGCCTTTTTTTGATTCAACATTTAGAAAATTTATTTTAAATATAGGGTTGACAGTATCATTAACAATTATCTTTAGATCAATATTGTTAATTTTTTCGCTTTGAGTTCTTGAACCTGTCGTCCCGCCAACTATCGCCCCAATTCCCCCGCCAAGCATTCCACCAAGCAGACTTCTTCCAATAGCACCCGAAGTAGATTGTTTAATTATTGTTTGGCCATCTATTACAATTTCGCTTTGTAGTATTGAAGAATAATTATAAAAAAATGGAGTAAAGGAAGTGTCCAGAATGCAAATTTTCTTCCTTTCACTATCAAAACCAATAGACATTCCCGATGTCGTAGAAATAAAAGAATCATCGGCGACAAAATCTTCTAAATTGTCAAATACAGATTTAGATATTTCCTTATGCTTATTGTTTTTTATTGATGTTTCAATTAGTGACCAAATTACACCAATAAAAAATAGTGCAATTGACCAACCAATTAAACCCAAAATTCCAATTGCCCCACTAAATGTGAGAATCACCAATAGGGCAAACCCTATCACTATAATAA
>CAZNRQ010000788.1:0-299 GCA_964574845.1 uncultured Bacteroidales bacterium | reverse complement strand
GGGTATAACTTGTTTATTGCTGCCTGTCTATTAAAAAGGGATTAGCACAACAAATATATAAAATAATTGAGGGGAATAATAAAATTATTGGATTTTTTTATTTGGGACGGATGGCGTTGACGATGATTGTTCAACCCCCACGGGGTTGGATGATGTGGGTTGGCATTTGACCACGGGCGATGCCCGTGGCTACCGACATTTAACCCCTATGGGGTTAGGAAAAATGGGCACAAGATTTTGTGCCCCTACGATGGGGTGGTGAAGAATTTGGGTGGCCCCACCCGGCCTCCCCTGAAGGG
>CAZNRQ010000787.1:0-1858 GCA_964574845.1 uncultured Bacteroidales bacterium | reverse complement strand
GAACAATAAATGGCAATTAAGAAAACTAAAGAAAAATTAAAATTTATTGACTTGTTTGCTGGACTTGGAGGGTTTCATCTTGCATTACACGATTTAGGTCACACTTGTGTTTTTGCAAGTGAACTAAACGATGACTTGAGAGTGCTATACAAAACCAATTATGGCATTTCATGCCATGGTGATATAACTACAGTTGATATTAAAAAGCAAATTCCTAAACATGATATTATTTGTGCTGGATTCCCTTGTCAACCCTTTTCAAAAGCTGGTAAACAAAACGGTTTAAATGATATTAAAAATGGTAATTTTTTTTATAAGATAATGGAAATAGCAAATTACCATAATGCAGAATACATTCTTTTAGAAAATGTACCAAATTTAAAAAATCATGATAATGGGAAAACATGGTTACATATGAAAAATATACTTGAGAAAAAATATGATGTAGCTGAACAAATCTTATCTCCTCATTTATTTGGTATCCCGCAACATCGTTCTCGTATTTATATTGTATGCAGACTTAAGACTAAAGGTGGACTTAAATCATTTGAATTTCCTATTGGTGACAACTCGGATGTTAGTATACATTCAATAATAAATAAACCTTCGAAGGAAGATGTTTTTTTAAAAAAGGAGTCATTAACACATCTTAAAGCTTGGCAAAAGTTTTTAAATAACTTAAGTCCCTCAGAGGTGCCGGGTTTTCCAATCTGGGCTATGGAATTTGGTGCTGATTACCCATTCGAAAACCTTGCTCCAATTAATTTAACCCCAAAAGATTTTATAAATAAAAAGGGGGTTTTTGGAACAAAAATAAAAGGGGATAGCATTCAAGTTATTATTGAACAATTGCCAATATATGCTAGGACTAATCAAAGCGTATTTCCAAATTGGAAAATAAATTATATAAAGAGGAATAGAGAATTTTATAAAAAAAATAAAAAATGGATAGATAAATGGCTGCCTGATATTGTTAAATTCGAAAATAGTCATCAAAAATTTGAATGGAATTGTGGCACAAAAGAACAATTAACAATCCATGATAAAATAGTCCAATTTAGACCATCAGGAATTAGAGTAAAAAAGCCGACTTTTTCACCTGCATTAGTATTGTCTTCAACACAAATCCCAATCTTTCCTTGGCTTGGCAGATATATGACAATAGGAGAAGCAGCAAAATTACAAGGAATGGAAAGGTTAAAACACTTACCATCAACAACACCTAAAGCATTTAGAGCACTTGGTAATGCTATAAATGTAAAAGTTATAAAAAAAATAGCTATAAACTTATTAAAATGAAAGAACCAAGCATCGAAAATGTATCAATAAAAATTAGACAAGGTACTTACAAAAGGTATAGAAAACTTAATAATAAAGTCTGGTTTGCCCTAGGTGAATATGTAGATAATGCTGTCCAAAGTTATGAAAATAATAAAAACCTACTAAAAGATAAATATGCAAATAAATATCAATTTGAAGTTCGTATTTCATTAACTAAAGATTGTATAGAAATAAGTGATAATGCTGCAGGAATTGATTATAAAAATTTTCTACGGGCTTTTGAGCCAGGGAATACTATGGATGATACAAGTGGTCTTTCTGAATTTGGCATGGGTTTAAAAACAGCATCAATTTGGTTCGCAGATTTTTGGTCAATTAAAACTTCAGCACTAGGTGAAAAAATATCAAGATATGTTGAATTTGATTTAGAAAATGTTGCTGCAAAAGAAAGTGAAGAATTAAGTGTAATATCAAAAGATGAAAACGAAAATAATCATTATACTAAAATCACTTTAAATAAACTATCGGAAAATGCACCTTCTGCACATCAGTATGATAAAATTAAAAAGCATCTTAC
>CAZNRQ010000786.1:586-1863 GCA_964574845.1 uncultured Bacteroidales bacterium | reverse complement strand
ACATAGACGAGCACCATAGGCAGGGCGTTGGCATCTTTGAGGGGCAGGCTGAAATTGAAACGAAGCATGTAGGCCAGCAAAATAGAGAAGGCACAAATGGCAATATCTATCAGCAGTATGAGCCAGCGCGGAATGTTGAGCTTCGAAAATATCATGGGTTCATTTACAAATCAGACCTCAAAGATAAAATAATTTTTATACTCTTAATAATTTCGCACCTATGCCAGAGGTATCACTACACAGAAGCAGGTTTCACTTCTTATCTTTAATCCTTGTCAGAAAGGAGTCAGGACTAAAGTCCACATTATGGAGAATCTATTGTAACCCCAGCCTTAAGGCTGGGGTTATGAAACTTCCGATATATCCGGGCTTCAGCCCTGAAATAAGATACGGCCAGGACATGCCACCAAAACAAATCTAATTTTTTCCTTACTTCCCGGTCTTTTCTCAATTTTATTTTTACTTTTGCCCTGCTACTTTCGGAAGTTCTGAAAGCCCCTCACTGAAAAATAATTTGTAAACACATCTACCATGAAAACAACAGCATTTCGCAGCATCCACGAAGCAAACGGAGCAAAAATGGTTGAATTCGCAGGTTTCTACATGCCGATTCAATACGAAGGATTACTCATTGAACACGAAACCGTACGCAAGGCCCTGGGGGTTTTCGATGTTTCGCATATGGGCGAATTCTGGGTGGAAGGCCCCAAAGCCCTCGATTTTGTTCAGTATGTTACTTCCAACGACGCTTCCAAACTCTGGGACGGCAAGGTGCAATATTCCTGCTACCCCAACGGACAGGGCGGTATAGTGGACGATCTGCTGGTGTACCGGTTCGGACCCGAGAAGTTTCTGCTGGTGGTGAATGCCGCCAACATCGACAAAGACTGGGCATGGGTGAACAAGAACAATACCATGGGCGTGAAGCTGACCAATGCTTCGGACGAGACCTCACAGCTGGCCATACAAGGACCTCTGGCACTGAAAGCCATGCAGAAACTTACCGACACAACTGTGACTGATATGGAATATTATACCTTTAAGGTGCTGAAGTTTGCCGGAGTCCCCAATATTCTGTTCTCTACCACAGGCTACACCGGTTCGGGCGGATGCGAGATCTATTTCCCCAACGAATACGCCGAAGTGATGTGGAATGCCGTGATGGAAGCCGGAAAAGAATTCGGTATCAAACCTATCGGCCTGGCGGCCCGCGATACCCTGCGACTGGAAATGGGTTTCTGCCTCTATGGCAACGATATCAACGATACTACCTCGCC
>CAZNRQ010000786.1:0-576 GCA_964574845.1 uncultured Bacteroidales bacterium | reverse complement strand
CGCCTATTGAAGCCGGACTGGGCTGGATCACCAAGTTTACCGACGAAAAGAATTTTATTGATAAAGCCATCAACCTGAAGCATAAAACCGAAGGCACCACACGACGACTGGTAGGTTTCGAGATGATTAACCGCGGCATCCCCCGCCATTATTACGAGATTTGCGATGCCGACGGCAACCTCATTGGCGAAGTTACCTCAGGCACCTTCGCTCCTTCTTTGGGCATCAACATTGGCATGGGCTATGTGAAAACTCCTTTTGCCAAGCTGGATACCGAGATCTACATCAAGATACGCGAGAAGCTGATCAAGGCTAAGGTGGTGAAGTTTCCGTTTTATAAGGAATAATCTGATTTGAGATTTTTGATTTAAGATTTTAGATTTATTAAAAAATGCGAAGTTTTGGGCTTCGCATTTTTTGTTTTAGGGGGTTAATAACTTGGAAAACATCCGTCGGCTGAAGGACGCGAGCAGGGGAAATACTTTTCATAGAATGATAAATTAATGGCTGAATTATTGCCTGTTCATTCTGAAGAAATACTGTTCATTATCAGTATTGACAACATTTTTATTATTC
>CAZNRQ010000785.1:0-1871 GCA_964574845.1 uncultured Bacteroidales bacterium | reverse complement strand
ATTATTTATTAGAAATAATTGTGGAAACACAACGGTTAATAACAGTAAAATGAAAGCTATTGATAATGGGATTGACGGAAACACGGGGAATACAATTCCCCGCGAGCGGAGATCATGAACAGGTAAACTGGGATAGATCATCGGATATTGCTAGTATATTATCAGATTATGATAAACCGGTAATTTATGGGGAATTAGGAGATGGCGGTAAAATAGACAGTTGTGATGCAATAAGTTTCCATAATGATCTTTGGGCAACCATGATGATGGGGTGTATGGGGACAGGACTTAACTGGCATTGGTATCAAATTAATACGCCATCTCATTTAAGCAATATGTTGCCTCTAAAAAATTTCCTATTAAATGAAGATTTTGAAAGCAATAATTTTCATACAGAAAGGTGGAACGATGGAACTAACAATAATAGCAGCACTGGTGATTTCGAAAGCTATCAATTGATTAATTATTCTAGTACTTACGGTATGGGTTGGGTGCATAACAGATGGTATTGGTGGTATACAATATCACCTTGTTCTGCAAGAAACGGAGGCGATATTCCCCATAGCCATGACCTATCAGACTTCAATCACGAAGACCCTATTCCTTTGTCTGGGTTAACTGTTACAATTAAAGATTTAAAATCGTGCGAACCTTATTTAATTGATTGGTATTATACAAGCGGGACAGGAGGGCATTATATTGCTTCAAATGTCAACTCAAACTTATGGGGAAGAATTGTTACTACGATTCCTCCAACTGATAATATTCACAGAGATTGGGCATATAAACTGTACTGGATAGGTGATAAAAATCAAAGTATGACTCCAAACAATAATTTACTAAATAATGTTAATTCTAGTGCTGACATTAATACGTTAATGCTTAAACAACAAGACGATTCAACCATGCAGATTTTCCCGAATCCGGGAAAAGGGCTATTTAATATAGAATTTGGCTCAACTATTGATGGTTCATTAACTGTTTATAATTCATTGGGAGTAGTAGTTTTTAAGAAAGAAAATTTCACATTTAGTAAGTATCTTTTAGATTTAACATTTCTTAAATCAGGAGTCTATTACATTCTTATAAGCACAAATGATAAAAGTTTTACAAAAAAGCTTATTGTCGAAAATTAATAATTTAAAACAGAGTGTGTTATGATTTTTTTAATAAATTAAACGAATAACATCTTATGATTATTTACCCTTACAGAAAACATTGTATCAGTTTAGTGAGTTTAACCATATGGATATTACTTATCATGCCTCAATTTATTTCAGGCCAAAATGATAGCTGTAAAATTAAATTTGCCAGACATATTATCAGCCTGCACGAAACTTCTGATTTTAATTTGTCTCAATATGGATATGATACAAAAAACAGAGGGAATTATCCATACAAATATGCATATTATTTTCATTCCCCTTTTAATAGTTTAAGAGGATTTTATTCTTATTCAGTCGGTCTAGATTATGAATATCGTGCTGCAAGAAGTGTGAGTATTAATACTGGCTTATACTTTTCAAAACAAGGTTTTTTTCTTAGTCGAACAAATCCAATTGAGAATAGGGTCAATGAGTATGAAGGTTTTGACTATTATGTTTCCTATATTTATTTTCCAGTAGGCATTAAAGTTTCCTTTCTTAATAAATTCTGTATAAGACCTGTTATTTCCTTTGATCTTATAAATGCTTTTCTAATGAATGAAAAGGCTGATATTTATTTAGCACATTGGGAGCATTTGATAATGAAATCTGATGTGGTTAAATATTATTTTTTGAAACCCCAAATCACTCTGGGTTGCGATTTTTATATTAAGAAGAAGTTCAGACTGGGAGTGGAAATGGTTTGGAAAGGGAATGCATTTTACC
>CAZNRQ010000784.1:0-1874 GCA_964574845.1 uncultured Bacteroidales bacterium | reverse complement strand
CCAATATTTAATACACCTGAAGTTAAGGCTTCAGGAATTGAGACAATCGTGGGTGGGGCGGCGGGTTGTAAAACACCATCCAGTTTCCAGGCAATGGTAACTTTTTTCAAAGTATCCAATCCAAAATTCTTTACTAAGAGAGTAACAGGAGAGTTAACACCAGCTATGATAGTACCTGTGGGTGTAAGAATTTGCTTTACCCCAGCATCAGCATGATAAGCAATGGCAGGAAACCCAATTTTTATATTTGGCCGAGCTGTACCTATAGTTCCTGAAGTGGTAGGGGGAGTATTATCCTGATAAAAAGTTTGATGTGTATTTCCTGCTGTTGCTGTGTAAGTAAAATATGGATATGGCGAAGTTCCACCACCACCATAGTTAGTCTCACATAAAACCTCAAGGTTGCCAGAAGTATAATTAAACAAGGCAGTAGGAGTAAATGACTTCCAACCTATAGTCGCAAAATTTGCAGTCCCATCGTATACTAATGTAGCTCCTGAAATTAAATTAGCCCAAGTATCTCCAGCAGCAAAAGTTGCAGAAGCTGTAGATTTTAAATATATTTTTACTGGACAATTTGCACTCGCTGCAGTTGAAACATACCATTGAAGTGAGTTAATAAATCCAGACATGTTTATTTCAGAACTCAAATAAATGGAAGCGCTTCTTGTATATCCCCAATAATCATAAAATGGCCAAGTGCCCGTTGTGATTCCATTTCCAATCTGAACAACGCTTGGGCCCTTTTTAATCCAAAACCATTGATTCGGTCCGTTAGCTATATTATGCGCAGCAGAATTATCAACAGCATGAACATGGTAATCAATTCGATTATTAAATGTATATTGGGGAATAGTTCCTTTATATGTACTATCCGAAACCCAAACCATCGGTATTATCTGAGTTGCTCCGTAGTTTAACTGATAATCAATTTCTGCAGAATTGATACCTGAAGCATCAGTGATCCAAGCATAAATATCAAATGGGCCTGTATTGAATACTGTATCTTGAATAACCGGCGGTTTCATTGTTATATGAGGAGGTGTCAGCTCAGAAATTGATGCAGAAACAGAAATATCGTCTAAATACCAACCATGATTAAAGAACGCACCATTTCCATTACCATCTCTTAATACAAAACGAATTTTAACATTAGCATGGTTACCAACCAAAGCAGAAATATTAAATGACTCATTTTTCCACCAGCTATTTGTTGGTTTAGCTGTTCCTGTGGTAGGAAACCAATCTAAAGGATAAGTATTAGCATTAAATTTATTGCCATTTGTAACGAATTGCGAATTCCCAGGGTTCACATATTGTGAACCACCAAGTGTTGTCCAAGTAGTACCATTATCAACGGACACTTGCACTTCTCCACCATCGAGTAATTCAATTTTACAAATATGTGAAAAATTCAAAAAAACATATCCATAGCCCAATGTGCTAAAAGAATTAGTTGTTAAATATGCCGTATCATTTGGAGTAACCAATGTAGAATCACACTGTAAACCTGAATGGAACAATCGAGAATTAATCGAAAAATTATTCAATGCACCAGAAGCAGTAACACTATCAGCATTACTTGTAGGTTCAAAATTTTCGTGAAATACGATTGTCTGAGCATTTAAAAACCATGCTGATAACAGCAGAAAAATAAAGAATAGAATCCTTTTCATATAAATTTATTTAGTTAATTGTTTATTATTACTTAAAGTAAAATCACCTTTCAAAAGTAAAATAAAAAGGAATGCAAAACTCACTATCATTGATTTTTTATGTTTTTTTATGAGTTTTCAATAATGCGATATAACGTCATGTTTAATGAAGTCCTATTCAAAAAAACAAATAAATCTGATTATCGAACAAAACTATCT
>CAZNRQ010000783.1:0-1874 GCA_964574845.1 uncultured Bacteroidales bacterium | reverse complement strand
TTGAACAAATGTGTGACCAGATTGGAGGAAGCTCCGCTGGCGCATAATGAAACCAAAACAACACCCACTTTTTCAGCGTTGCTCAAATTTGAGACTGTTGCTATGCCAAATGCGATAATCGGTATGATGAACAACTGAACCGATAAGGCAATAATTAAGGGTCGCGGTTGATTGAATATCTTTTTGAAATCAGCAAAAGTAAGCGATAGCCCTATTCCAAGCATAATCATTGCCAGAACTACATTGATTAGAATATCTGCGATGGAATAGGATAAAAACATTTTGCCAAATTTAACTGTAAAGATATGTCGAATTTAAAGTCTTTTCCGATTTTTTTCCATCTGAATTTTTTAACCTATAGGGGACTCAAAACAGAATTACCCCAACCTTATATTTTATTCGTAATTTTACAATAAAAATGTCAGCAAAAAAGACAGGGAAAAGCAAGGGGAAACCGGAAGGAACCTCCATGCTGGTTTTGAACGTATTTTTCAAGCACCCCAACCAACCCTTAAATTATAAACAGGTTTCGAAACATCTTAATATTAAAGACAAGTCCGACCGAGAAATTGTGCTCAGGCAACTGGATAATCTGGTAAAAGACAAAAGCCTGATTGAGGATAAAAGGGGGAAATACAAACTGAATCCCGAAAAGCATGCCTCCTATTTCCCTCAAAAGACCTACCTGACCGGTGTGGTCGATATGAAATCGACTGGCAAGGCCTATATTTTAACCCCCGACCACCACGAAGACATTTTTATAGATGCACCTAATACGGGCCGCGCCCTGAATGGCGATACGGTTAAGGTTTTACTGTTTCCTAGACGAAGCGGCCGAAAAACCGAAGGACAGATAGTGGACATCATTAAAAGGGCGAAGGATCAGTTTGTGGGTATTATTCAGGTGAGTAAATATTATTCTTATCTGGTACCGGATAATAGCAGTGTTCCCGTGGATATTTATATACCGAACGACAAAACACTCGGAGCAAAAAACGGTGATAAAGTGCTGGTGAAGATCAGCGAATGGCCAGAGAATTCAAAAAATCCTTTCGGTGAAGTGATAAATGTGTTAGGTAAACCTGGCGACAATCAGGTGGAAATGCAATCTATCATTGCCGAATATGGATTTCCGCTGGCATTTCCTGCTAGGGTAGAACAGGATGCTGCTAAAATTAACATAAAGATATCGGCCGAAGAAATAAAAAAACGTCGCGATTTCAGAAAGGTTTTCACAATAACCATCGATCCGGAAGATGCCAAAGATTTTGACGATGCCATATCGCTACAAAAACTTCCTGATGGAAACTGGGAAGTGGGCGTACATATTGCCGATGTGTCGCATTACGTAATTGAGGGTACTCAATTGGACGAAGAAGCCTACAGCCGCGGAACTTCCATTTATCTGGCCGACCGCGTGGTTCCCATGCTGCCGGAAATTTTATCCAATAATGTGTGCTCATTGAAGCCTCATGAAGACAAACTTTGCTTTTCGGCTGTATTTAAAATGAACGATAAGGCACAGATAACCGACGAATGGTTTGGAAAAACCATCATTAATTCTGATCACAGGTTTAATTATGAGGAGGTGCAACTTATCATAGAAACCGGCGAGGGCATTCATGTAGACGAAATCCTTACTTTTAATCGTCTGGCTTCCATTTTGCGCGAAGAACGATTCAAACAGGGTTCATTTGCTTTCGACACGGAAGAAGTGCGTTTCAAACTGGACGAAAGTGGCAAGCCCATTGAAGTTTATATTAAACAACAAAAAGATTCGAATAAACTCATAGAAGATTTCATGCTCCTGGCTAACCGCAAAGTAGCTACCCTTATCGGAAAGCCCGTCAATAATCAGGAGCCGAAAACCTTTG
>CAZNRQ010000782.1:1004-1877 GCA_964574845.1 uncultured Bacteroidales bacterium | reverse complement strand
GGGAGATGCTGCTGTTCTGGCAATTCAGGCAGCTGAAATTGCAGCCGGCGGTAGCTAATGAAAAAGCTTTGGAGCCGGGCAGGAAATGATAAAAAGGTTTCTTTTCAATGGGATCGGCATTGATAGAACAAGGCCGTCCGTAACCCAAAACATAAAGTTCGCCACCTCGGCAAACACGGGTCTGGCATTTGCCTTTTTCGCCTTCACCAAGGGTACAGTAATGCGGACAAAGCTCGCATCTGAGGCCTTTCTCCGTTTTGGAATTGTATGAGGCTGGTTTTAAAGAATTCATTTTATAAAAAGATTTCACGCAAAGGGCGCTAAGGTTTTTTCGCAAAGGACGCAAAGCATTAATAAAAATCTTATTACAGATTATTGACAATCCTGTGTATTCCCTCTTTTAAGACGGTTGTATTAAAATTGATCAACAGACCAAGCTTACATTTACTTAATTTAAGATAAGTCAGGGTTTGAGAATAATGGACTGGTGCGAGCGTTTCAACAGATTTAATTTCAACAATTACCTTTTTTTCAACCAGAAGATCTAAACGGTAACCACAATCCATTTTAATGTCTTTATAAATGAAAGGCATGGGAAGTTGTTGCTCTACATTCAAACCGTTTTCCCTAAGCTCATAAGCAAGGGCATTTTCATAAGCTGATTCAAGCAAACCCGGACCAAGCTCTTTATGAAGCTCAATTGCTACTCCAATTATCTTAAAAGATATTTCGTTCTCAGTCATTTTATGATTATTTCTTAGCGTCCTTTGCGTTTTTCATTTCTTTGCGTACTTTGCGTGAACATTTTTCGGAATTTGACAACTTCAACAACAGTATTGTAAAAACAATTCAATAATATAGTCATCACTTCTT
>CAZNRQ010000782.1:0-994 GCA_964574845.1 uncultured Bacteroidales bacterium | reverse complement strand
CTTCTTTCTTTTCTTTTTCACCCATTTCACTTCGCTTTCTTCCTCCTTCAGCAAACTCCTCCAGTCGTCCTTATCGTCGCTGGCAAACTCAATGGTAGCCGAATAAGCCGATTTGCTGATGTCAACCACCTTGATGGGTTTGTCCAGAAAGGTCTCGATATCCTCCAGTATCTCCAGTTCCTCGGGGCTGCAGAACGAAAAAGCCTGTCCCTTTTTGGTGCCGCGTCCGGTACGGCCTACTCGGTGCACATAATTCTCTTCGTTTTCGGGCAAGTCGTAATTCACCACATAATCCACATCGGGAATGTCTATGCCGCGGGCACTGATATCCGTTGCCACCAACACTTTCACTTCGCCTTCGCGGAATTGTTTCATGGCCAGGTTGCGTTCCTGTTGGTCCTTATCGCTGTGCAGGCTGATGCTTTTGATCATGGCACGTTCCATGGCTTTCACCACGCGTTCGGCGCGTACTTTGGTACGAACAAATACCAGAATCTTACTTTCGGGATTCTCGTTGATCAGGCGTTCCAGGAAAAAACGCTTATCGTCCATGGCAATATGAGCCACCGAATGGTCAATGTTTTTGGCCACCGGGTCCTTGGGCGATATCTGAATGCGCACCGGTTTGCTCACCAGCGAATAAGCCAGTTCTTTGATGGTAGTGTTGATGGTTGCCGAAAAGAACAAAGTCTGACGGTTGCGGGGCAGCCAGTCGACCAGTTGGCGAATATCGTTGATAAAACCCAGGTCGAGCATATGGTCGGCTTCATCCAGTATCAGTATTTCGATGTTTTTGGTTTTCAGATGTCCCTGGCTCACCAGATCGAAAAAACGTCCGGGAGTAGAGATAATAATATCGGGCGATTGCTGCAGTCTTTCTATCTGCGGCGCCTGATCCACACCGCCGTGAATACTAAAAATGCTCACATAGGTGTTTTGGGCAAGGCTGTTAAACACTGCCTCTTCCTGAATAGCAAGCTCATGAGTGGGCACC
>CAZNRQ010000781.1:0-1881 GCA_964574845.1 uncultured Bacteroidales bacterium | reverse complement strand
CGCCTGGAGCCTGGCCGATGGCGATATGTATGCCTATTGCCGCAGCATTCAGGATCTGAAAGAGGCCTACCGGGATCAATTGGAAATTTATCTTTCGCTCGAAATAGATTACATACCCGGAGTTTCGCCTTCGTTTGCCGATCTTAAAAAGCGTCATCATCTGGATTATGTGTTAGGAGCCGTTCATTTGGTGAAAAATCCGCAGGGCAGCGAGCTTTGGTTTATTGATGGGCCTCCCGCCAACTACGACAAGGGTTTAAACAACATCTTTCATGGCGATATTCATCTGGCCGTAGGGACCTATTATGCCCAGCTTCAGGAGATGCTGCAAACCCAGAAACCTGATATGGTGGCACATTTCGATAAGGTAAAGATGAACAACCGTCAGCGCTATTTTCAGGAATCCGAAACCTGGTACAGAGACCATATCACGAAAACTCTTGAAGTGATTGCACAAAGCAAAACCATTGTGGAGGTAAACACCCGCGGTATTTATACAGGCAAATGCGAATCCTTGTATCCGGGAACCTCGGTACTGAAACAATGCTTCGAAATGAACATCCCGGTCACCGTAAGTGCCGATGCTCATAAACCTACCGACATCAATTCGTTTTTCGCCGAAACCGAAAAGAAACTGAAAGACATTGGCTACAAAAGCATAAAGATTTTTATCGGAGGAGCCTGGAAAGATTGGGAGATTTAAATTGTCCGAATTATCTCCCACAGATAGCGCAGATGAACGCAGAATAAGATAGAAAAAGTTTTATTATATCTGCGAAAATCAGCGTAATCTGCGGGAAAATAAATAGCAAACTACTTCCTTATAAATCTCATCTTATAATGCTCAATCCCTGCTTCCACAAAAATATCTCCTTCTTCCACAAAACCATTGCGCCGGTATAAACCGCAGGCCGTGAGTTGCGAATGAAGATATACTCCCTTACCCAGCGGCAAAACATCTTCCAGCACTCTCCTTACCAGAGCATCGCCTATTCCCTTTTTTCTATATTCGGCCAACACAGCAAAGCGCTCCAGTTTCACTCCGTTTTGTGTGTGTCGCCATCGGGCCGTACCCACAGGAATATCGTTATAATAGGCGAGGTAGTGTGTGGCTTCGTTTTCGTGTTCGTCATATTCCAGTTCCGGATCCACCTTTTGCTCCTGAACAAAAACCTTTCGGCGTATGCCAAATGCGGTTTCAATATCGCACTTGTCGTTTATGTCTATCTTACTTACGCGGATCATAGTAGTTTTTTTTGTAAAGGTACAAAAATGCCTGTTGGGAAAGTCTTTCAGAGGCTGGTCTTTTTCAGTAACAAAAAATATTTCGAAATCATTCTCACTAACCATCTATTATCTATCTTTGCTATAGTATTTAAACGACAACCTTTATGCAGCAATGGTTCGAAGCACTGACCACCTTTGAAAAAATATTCTGGTATATTTCAGTGCCTTTCACACTGATATTCCTTATTCAGTTGGTATTAAGCATTGCCGGGCTCGACGGACGCAAACTGAACAAGAAGATTGACGAAGAAGATTCAAAAGAGCTTTCAGGTGGCAACATTACGCCTCAAAAAAGCCGGACAGGGCTGGTTTCTTTTGGTTTGAGTTTTTTCAGCATGCGCAATTTCATCATCTTTTTGATGGTATTTGGTTGGGTAGGTCTCATCGTTTATCACAAGGGTCTCTCACGCGATCTGACACTGCTCATTGCTATGGGGGCCGGTGTTGTTATGATGATGATCGTTTCTGTGTAATGTTCTATTTAACTCATAAAGTAAAAAAGCACGCCTAAAAAATATTCATTAATAATTAAAAAAATAAAACATGTTTACACTTCCCGAACTTCCTTACAGTATCAATGGTCTGGAACCCTTC
>CAZNRQ010000780.1:843-1888 GCA_964574845.1 uncultured Bacteroidales bacterium | reverse complement strand
ATACATAACAGATTTCAATTTTCAATTACCCTCAATTCATTACATAACTATGGTAATGATCCAACCACTTTTAGTAACAGGATTGAAACTATTATGCCTCAGTGTCCTTGCTGTTCCGACTCGCTTTTACACCATATCCGTGGTGCTGAGAATTACTGGTTTTGCCGGAGTTGTTGGCAAGAAATGCCAGTATTAACGCAACATCGTATTGCTGCTGTACCAGAACCTATTTTAGCAAACCTGGCTAAAAAAATCGCCTTACCAGAACATCGTTTTAGTCCTTCTAACTTACAAAAGCCCAGTCCTCTAAAAGCTAAACTAGAAATGAAGTGGAATAGAGACGTTTTATATAACGTCTCCACGAATTCTACAGCACTTCCCGGTGTTATGAAGCCCACTTTTTTAAAGGCAAAGCTCATAAATCAGATAGCCAGAAAACTGGATTATGCCTCATAATAGAGGAAAGCGCTGTAATTTGTGATTTGCAATTAGAACTCCCCAGCTAAAGCAGGAATACAACGTTCACACAACAATGGATGTTCTGCTGATTCACCAACATGAGTTGAATAATTCCAACAGCGATCGCATTTGGTGTATGATATACCATTATGGGTTTGCTCGGCTGCATTTATTACCCCAATATCCCAATTATCTTCACCTTGAACCCGCAAAGTTTTTAATCCTTTTAATGCGTCGGGATTATATAATAATTCCACTTCAGAAGTTAGGAATAAATAGCGTAATTCATTAATCCCATTCCCATTAACATTCAACGATTCAATCGCAGCGCGTAATTTTTCATCACTGAGATAAATTAAAGCGATAGCTTCTAAGGAAGAACCAATCAGTTTTTCTGTCCGCGCTTGTTCTAAAACTTTATTAACATCACCGCGAATCCGTCGCAGTGTTTTCCAAAATTCCGCTAATTCGGGATTTTCCCATTTATCCTCAAGTTGCACCCAACCAGCTTGGAAAACTGATTTATAAGCCGTTTCGTAGGGGATAAATTGCCAGATATCTTCCGCAGTATGACACAAAACTGGGG
>CAZNRQ010000780.1:0-833 GCA_964574845.1 uncultured Bacteroidales bacterium | reverse complement strand
CCACTACACAGAAATTCTGCACAGTTTGGAAAAAGCGGAAAAACTGGAAACTATCAAAAGCTTCCGTCACCTCATTAAACACCTCACGAATGCGGTGCAGCATATACTTATCCAAATCTGGCAAATCATCAAAAGCGACAGCATCTTTTTGAGGATCAAAATCATGCAAACTACCCAATAAAAACCGCGCCGTGTTACGAATCTTATTTCTTACATCAGCTAATTGCTTGATGATGTTACCACCTAACCGGACATCACCAGAATAATCTACAGAAGAAACCCACAACCGCAAAACATCTGCACCATAAGCAGGTTGTTGTTTTTGATTACTACCACCTTGAATCATCAACTGAGGGTCTACCACATTCCCCACAGACTTACTCATTTTGCGCCCATTTTCATCCAAGACGAAACCATGAGTTAACACAGTTTTATAAGGAGCAATACCATTAACTGCCACACTTGTCAACAAAGAAGATTGAAACCAGCCGCGATGTTGATCAGAACCTTCCAAATACATATCAGCAGGATAGCATAACTCCGGTCTTTGCTTGGCTACCGCTGCCCAAGAAGAACCAGAATCAAACCACACATCCATTGTATCTGTACCCCGGCGGTAAGTCTTGCCATTATTGCGATATATTTCCGGTAACAATTCCGCAACCGACAACTCCCACCAAGCATCAGAACCCTTTTCGGCAATGATAGCTTGAACGTGGTTAATAATGTCCGCATTCAGCAAAACTTCCTCAGTTGCTTCATCATAAAACACAGGAATAGGCACACCCCAAGAACGCTGACGAGAAATACACCAATCGGATCTTTCTGTTACC
>CAZNRQ010000779.1:768-1891 GCA_964574845.1 uncultured Bacteroidales bacterium | reverse complement strand
GGGAAATATGGAGTAATAAGGGAATTCCAGGACCAAAATGGAAAGTTTATAATGACCCAAATGAAGTATTAAAGTGCATAAAGAATTTTGGTTTCCCACTAATAATAAAACCCGCAGATTCATCAGGAAGCCGCGGAGTTATGAAACTTGAATCATTATCTGACAACATTGAGAAAGCTGTTGAAAATGCATTTAATTTCTCGAAAACCGGAGAAGTTCTCCTGGAATCCTTTATGGATGGAACTGAATTTACAGTTGAAATTTTTGCAGATAAAGAGAAAATATATGTACTTGCTGTAACCGAGAAAAAGAAAGTTGAAGGAACAAGAGGAACTGTAGCATCTGAACTTGCAACACCACAAAGACCAATAGATATAATTGAAAATATATCACGAACAGTAATAAGTGCATTTACTGCACTTGGTTATACAGATGGGCCAGGACACGCCGAGGTTATATTACAGAATGACGGATTTATAGGAATGGTAGAAGTTGCAGGACGAGGCGGAGGATTTATGGTATTCGATGGATTGGTTCCTGCGGCAAGTAATGTTAATATTGCACGATTGACAGCTTTACAATCTGTCGACATACCCGTGGGAGAAATAATAAAGAAGGAGCAATCTGTAGTATTAAGATTTTTTCCTTCAAAACGTGGAAAACTTCATTCGATTCATGGTATTGAGGATGCAAATTTAATTGAAGGTGTTATTGCTGAATCATTTGTAAAACCTGGTGACATATTAAATAGAGCAACAGCTGATGGAGACAGGTTAGGATATATTTTAAGCAAGGCAAATACCCCACAAATAGCACAAGATCTTGCTAATATGGCTGAGAATCTTATTAAATTTAACATTTATTAAATATATTTATTGATTATTCTATTTAGAAATGATAATTGATGCCCATCTACATTTAGATGAAAAAGTAGACGGAACAGCGATAGGAGCTGCAAGTGAACTTGACAGACAGTTAGAATCTGTCGGTATTAAATATGGGATTGTATTACATTTAGAGAAACAACCATGGACAGCGGAAGAAGTTTCTGAGGCAATTGCAAAGTATCCACGATTAAGAGGGTTTGTAAATATTAATCCAGAAACAAATAATTCACTTATCA
>CAZNRQ010000779.1:0-758 GCA_964574845.1 uncultured Bacteroidales bacterium | reverse complement strand
AAGTCAAGGAATTTCAAATGGAGAACTTGAAAAAATTATGTATACTAATGCACTTAATTTTTTTAAATGGGAACAAAAGGATTTAACACGACAAAAGCAGCTGAGCTATACAATACGCGATATGAAGAGTATGGGCGGCAAATTAAGACTGTAGGATGGGGAAGCAAGGATGACCAACTGCTTAGATTTGAAATTTTATTTCGTGGATTAAATCCCAAAGGTAAAACGATTTTAGATGTTGGATGTGGACTTGGAGATTTAATTCCATTTCTTAACGATAAAACCAGAGGAGATTATCAATACATCGGAATTGATGTTACATCAAACTTAATAGTTGATTCTAAAGAAAAATATGGTAAATCCGGAATTGATTTTTTCGTTGGTGATATTTTTTCCCTCCCATTACCTGCAGTAGATATAGCAGTTCTATCAGGTGCTTTATCACTCAAAGCAAAAGGGATTGAAAAATATGCAATTGACACAATGGAAAAAATGTTTGATCTTTCAAGAGAAGCGGTTAGTTTGAATTTTCTTACAAAATATGTAGATTTTGAACTTGAGAAAAATCAACATTATCAACCAGAAGATGTCTTTTCATCGGCTAAAAAATTATCAAACAGAGTGAACTTAATTCACGATTACCCATTATACGAATTTACAATACAAATTTTCAGAAATACCGAAAATATTGGATAGTTAAAAATATTAAATAATATATTATGCCAAAACCATCGCAAATAGTTCAAAGTATTATAGAG
>CAZNRQ010000778.1:0-1892 GCA_964574845.1 uncultured Bacteroidales bacterium | reverse complement strand
CACATATGCCCCAGGCGGTCCTCAAAAATATAACCAACAGCCGCCCCGAACTTTTTCCTGATCGACGAATTGAATTTACCGGTTTGCTGATCGAAATGATAAAGGCCGTCCTGCCCTGTGCCTATCCAGAGATTATTCAACGAGTCAAGGTGGAGGCAAAGAATCATGTTATCAAGCAGGCCCTGTTTTTTTCCGTAAGCTTTTACCTTGCCATCTTTTACACTGGCAAGCCCACCGTCCTGGGTCCCTACCCACATCGTTCCCTGCCGGTCTTCGAGCAGACAAAAAATCTTGTTGCTGGGCAGTCCCTGAAGGGTGGTAAGCACCGTGGATATTTTGTCGTCTTTCAGGATAAAAATACCTTTTTCGGTGCCAACCCAGATACTGCCATCCTTTGCGGCAAGTAAGGCATGAAAGTAGGCACAGTTCATACCCTGTTTTTCACCGAAAAACAGGGTTGATTTTCCGTCAAATTTTGCCAGGGTTTTCATACTGCCAGCCCACAGATTATTTTTACTGTCCATCGCAAGGGAAAAAACAGGGGTTTTGGGCAGCCCCGCTTTCAGCCCGAAATTCGAGACAACATTATCTTTGATGCGGTCAATGCCTCCTTCGGCATTACCGAGGTAAATGCTTCCATCGGCGGGCTGAATAACAGATGTGATACAATCATTCGAAAGCCCGTTGGCTGAATTGAAGATCTGTACGGGTAACGTCCTGATCATTGCAAATCCTGACGCCATGGTGCCAGCCCATAAATTCCCTTCTTTGTCATTGAATAATGACAGGACAAGGTTAGATAACTGGGAATTCTTTGCGTCGATCTGTTCTGTTTTTCCGGTCAGGGTATTTAGTATTATAACACCCTGCCCTTCAGTTCCAATGGCAAGTGTATTTTTTCCATATCCGGAAATAGCTTTGATACAGCTGCGAAAAGTGCCGGGATCGTTCCACAAACTGATGATATTATCCTTCAGATAAAATAGCTGGCCATTTGCGCAGCCAATCCAGAGAGTGCCCAAAGAATCAAAATATAGTCCGTTGATATTCAGATGACTTATCGTCTCCGACTGGGCATATCTTTTAACTTCATCATGTCCGATCATGCAAAGACCGTTATCAGTTCCTATCCAAACTTCCTTGTTTTTGCCCTGACATATCACGTTGATGTTATCGTCGCAAAGTCCTTCAGCAATGGAAAATATTTTGGATGTTTTCGGGTTGTACCGGATGACCCCGCTACCCGACAGACCTACCCATATATTGTGATCACTATCTTCAGAAATGGCTGTGACATTTTTATTCATGAACACTTCCTCCGAAGCAAGCAATCTCCATTGCTGGTTTTTATAAGCAAGGATCAATCCGTTGCTGAAACCGGCAAGCAAAGTGCTGTCGGCGGCGAGGAAAAGTGCAGCGCAGTCTTTATATTTAAAGGGTCCGTGTTCCTGGTCCTCCATATGAGTAAACTGCAGTCCGTCAAACCTGTATAAACCGAATTCATTGGCCAGCCAGAGGTATCCGTCGGTCGACTGAGCAATGTTGTAAACACTTCCAGGTCTTTTATCGTCAGGGGGCCAGGTCTTAACCTGGTACGAATTACCTGATTGCAGATCAGGTTTGATCTGACCGTAGGCAGAGGATGTTTGAAAATCAGCAACAAACACCAACAATAGCATAGCAAAAAAATGGCGCACCATGGAAAACAGCATTAATTCATTTACAAATCAAAGATATAACTATTTGAAGTTTTCTCAAAGAATATTGCTTTTTGTGAAATATTTCATACTTTAGTGCTTAAATTATTAACCTAAATCTAATGATATGGCAACCGGAAATTTGAAATTGTACATTTTTGATAAAAATTCAGTTCCTGGAGATCCTCCTTATGA
>CAZNRQ010000777.1:0-1895 GCA_964574845.1 uncultured Bacteroidales bacterium | reverse complement strand
CACCTGGAAGGCCGACGACAACATCTTTTACAATCCTATGGGTAGGGTGTTAACAGACAATGCCCTTACCTCGGAGAACTGGATGGGAAAAATAGGTGCGGTACTCTCCTATCTGTTCATCAAAAAGTGGTTCGGAGTTGCATCTTTTCTTTTCGTCATCTGGCTACTGATACTGGGTTTACGATTATTTTTGAATTTCACCCTGTTCCGTCTGAGCAAAGCTACCAAGTATCTATTCATCGGGCTGCTCTGGATATCGGTTACTTTTTCTTTCTTTATTACTGCCGATGATCTGCTGATATTGGGAGGTTCTTTTGGATTTCAGGCCAATGTTTGGTTGAACAGTATTTTGGGCAAGATAGGCACGGGTATCATTTTGTTCTTCGTACTGGCCAGTTTCCTCATCATAGAATACAATATTCAGAAGCGCTGGCAGAAGAAGGTGAAAGAGGAAGAAGAGGAAGCCGCCGAAGAAGAGTTTATAAATAGCCAACCCATACGGAACGAATATGCCATCGACCACCTGAAGATACAGGACGAAGAGGAAGAAGAAGACGAACCCGATGTGGAATTCGAATTCAAGACCAAACCTTTGGTGGTGAACGAATCGGGGTCGATTGAGTTGGACAATACTATTATTGTTGATAAGGTGAAAAGGGATAAAGAGAATGTTCCTTTTACGGTGAATACTTTTGATGAAGCTCCCGTGGATGTTGATGTGACTGAAGCTGACACTGACGAGCCCAAACATTTCACGGTGGACACCGAGTATGATCCTACCCTGGATCTACCTACCTATAAGTTTCCCACCCTTGATATGCTGAAGGAGTACGATTCGGGGAATATTGCCGTACAGAACGACGAGCTGGAAGCCAATAAGAACCGCATCCTGAAAACCCTGAACGATTACTCCATTCAGATAGACAAGATCAACGCCACCATCGGGCCAACCGTTACTTTGTACGAGATTGTTCCCGCACCCGGTGTGAGGATTTCGAAGATCAAGAACCTGGAAGACGACATAGCTTTGAGTTTGTCGGCGCTGGGCATCAGGATCATTGCCCCTATGCCGGGCAAAGGCACCATAGGTATTGAGGTTCCCAATCAGAACCCTAAGATAGTATCCATGCGCACCATTCTGGCTTCGGATGCTTTTCAGAATAACAGCTACGACCTGCCTATAGGACTGGGAAAGACCATTTCGAACAAAAGCTTTGTGGCCGATCTGGCTAAGATGCCTCATTTGTTGATGGCAGGAGCCACAGGACAGGGAAAATCGGTAGGATTGAACGCCATTCTTACTTCCCTGCTTTACAAGAAACATCCATCTCAGTTGAAGTTTGTGCTGGTGGATCCGAAAAAGGTGGAGCTTACCCTGTTCTCTAAGATTGAACGTCATTTTCTGGCCAAACTTCCCGATTCGGAAGAAGCCATCATCACCGATATTCGTAAAGTGGTAAGAACCCTGAATTCACTCTGCATACTGATGGATACCCGCTACGATCTGCTGAAGATAGCCGGCGTTAGAAACATCAAAGAATACAATGCCAAATTCATTTCGCGCAAGCTAAACCCCAACGACGGACATCATTTCATGCCTTATATAGTGTTGATAGTGGACGAGTTTGCCGATCTGATCATCACCGCCGGTAAGGAAGTGGAAACTCCTATGGCACGACTGGCACAGCTGGCACGTGCTATTGGTATTCACCTTATCGTGGCTACCCAACGTCCTTCGGTGAACGTGATCACAGGTACCATCAAAGCCAACTTCCCGGCACGACTGGCCTACAGGGTTATCTCCAAGATAGATTCGCGAACCATTCTCGATTCCAGCGGAGCCGATCAGCTGATTGGACGCGGCGATATGCTGTTGTCGACCGGTAGTGAAATGG
>CAZNRQ010000776.1:0-1910 GCA_964574845.1 uncultured Bacteroidales bacterium | reverse complement strand
TAATTTCCAGCTAAATAAATGTTTTCAGAATTATCAATATCAATTAAAGTATATTTACCTGAAAAATTTGAACCTGTACTTTTTGCCCAAAGCAAATTCCCATTATTATCATATTTTATAAGAAAAATTTTATAACAATCCGGATCATTATTTGATAAAATAATTGAATCAATATTAATAGAAGAACTAATAAAATATCCTGACACATAAATATTTCCACGTTGATCAACTTTCATAGAGCATATTTTATCTTCGTCAGTTCCATCAATGCTTCTCGTCCAAAGTATTTTACCATTATTATCATATTTGGCTAGAAAAATATTGCTAAATCCTTCAGTAGAATTTTTCAAAGATGTTGAACTTAAATTGTGGCTATCATTTCTAAATCCCCCAGTAATATAAATATTCCCTAAAGCATCTATCTCATCGTAACGGCCAATTTTAGCCCAAAGTATTTCCCCGTTATTATCAAGTTTTACAATAAATGACTCATCATACTCAATTTCATTTTCTATAATACTTGTATTTACCAGCGTTGTTGTCCCAAAAGATATTGTGGAGTCAGAAAAATACCCATTAAAATAGATATTCCCAAAATTATCAACAGCAAGTGAAGATGCTTTTTTATTACCCTTATCACCAATGTTTTTTGCCCATATTAAATTGCCGTCGGTATTTAATTTAAATAGAAAAATATCAAATTGCACATTGTCACTATTAGACAAGTTTATATCATTAACATTTTTCAAAGAAAAAGAATCAAATGTAATTGTAGTAGTATTAAAACTACCCGCTATATAAATATTCCCAGAAAGATCAATTGCAGAAGTTATATGTATAAAGTTTTTACTTTCTATTATTCGTTTAACCCATTGAACGTTGCCAGAGACATCAAATTTAGTTACAAAACTATCGTAAAATTTGTCATCATTAAAAATTGAATCAATGTTTAATTTACACAAATTATGTTGGTCAAAATTGATTTCATGACTATTAAAACTGCCAACCATATACACATTACCATTCATGTCGGTTGCAATTTTATGTGGAAAATCATCTCCTGTTGTTCCCCCGGCGCCTTTTGCCCATAATACATTGCCAGCGGAATCATATTTTGTAAGAAAAATCTTTTCCATTTTTTACTTCCAATTTTCTTTTATACTCCTTAACTCTGAAAGCATAATGTCTATAAACTCAAGTAACTTTTCTTCGTCAAAAATTTTGAAATTAGTGAAAATCTTATTCATTTCGTTATTCACAAATGTAAAATCTGAGAGTATTTTTATTCTCGGTTTAAATTCAGAAGCGATATTATAATCAGGGAAATTCGGCCTCCAAAATTGCACAAAGTAACCATCTATACGGCAAAATATATCAAGTTTAAAATAGAGGTCATTTAAATAAAACCCATCAAATACTGTGTCTGCTTGTTGATATCTCCAAACTCTATTAAATGGATAGCATTTTTCCTTATATTTTTCTTCAATTCTAATTGCTAAGTATTCAGGTAAATCATTTAGCATATTTCTTATAGAAATTGCCGTTTCGAAGTTTTTGTTTTCTTTTAATGAAAAATAAAATTTTTCTAATGATACTGTATCCATGGTATTTGTGTTTAAGAATTTTATTAAATTTCCATATTGTCTAAGTAAATAGGAGCTGTCTAAATTAGCGGAATTAATTATTGAAAGTATTATCCAATCATTAAATAGATTTGGTTTAGAAGCATCTGATTCATAAGCTGGGATAAGAAATAATATTGGATCAATTTCCTTTAACTCAGCTTTACTCCAATCATTCTTATCTGGTCTTTTTGAAGAATTCAACGTCAAATAAACAACCGCAACTATTTCGTAGTTGCATTTTATAGTATCCACATATTTTGGCAATTGTCTATTTTGATCTACAGC
>CAZNRQ010000775.1:0-1911 GCA_964574845.1 uncultured Bacteroidales bacterium | reverse complement strand
ATTTAATAATCTTATTAAATTACGAAATAAAAATGAGAAATATTTTAATTCACATGTTTTAATTTTATCAGTAGGAGCTCCAAATTTGGAAATTGAAAAATGTAAAGATTTTTTTAATAATTTAAGTCTTAGAGGTGATAATAGATTTGGACTTTCAAAATATGCTCCTATACCTATGGATGTTCGCGGGAAAATTGTAATTGATGCGAAGGAAAGTGTAAAAAAATTGAAATCAGATTTTATTGAGGATATTAAAAAGTTTTCGAATTTGTTAGGCGAAATTGAAACAAAGAAGCAATTCGATCATATTATAAATAATGATTCAAAATTTAAGGACTTGGTAACAGCAGCACGTGATTTTTATTCTGTTAAGAATGATAAACCCTATGCAACAAACAAGTTTGAAAATATGGTTACTTGTCCCATGGGTTTTGACAATATGATGATTTCGGCAAATGGAGAAATTCAAATGTGTCATCTTACTGACGGAAGTATCCCACTAGGAAATATTTATGAAGGAATGGATATCAGTAAAATTGAACAGAATTACTTAAAATATAATGAAACGTGGAATAATGATAGATGCTTATCTTGTTGGATGTTTCGTTTCTGTAAATTATGTGCAGCAATAATGTGTAATAAGGGTAAATTTTTTAGACCCCAAAAAATAGAATGTGAATTTTTGCAGTTGTCAGCATATCAGTCGTTTATTAATTATACTGCTTTAATACAAAATAAAGTTGTAAACAGAATTATGAAAAAACAAATTTCAATTGGAGAAGGCACTATTGATCTAAACAATTTTTAACAAATAAATGTCAAATGTTTTTTATGTTTAATTTTAAAAAGGAGGTAAAAATTTATTAAAAATAAAGAGATTTGCGTGTAAAAGTATTTTTTTTGTTCCGTGTTTTAATTATTGTTGACAGCGAAGTAATTGTTATTATACATAGTCATGTTTATTATTATTTTGTATTAAAATTGTAAATTAAGACACATGGGGATTATTTATTATTAATTTAAAGATGGAGGCTATTATGTTTAAAAAAATTAAGAAATTGGATTTAAGTGCAGCTAAAGCGATTAAAGGAGGTGCTAAAAACGAATGCACACCTTGTATTGATCGCTGCAATGGATGGTGTGATTGCATGGATGGTTCTGTGAACTATGCAGTATATTACTCAAGTATTTTGGGATCAAGAGCAAGTACTACAAAGGAAGGACAGTAATTTGATTTTTTTTCTTGTATAAACCATGTTTTGGTTTATTATTACGTTTAGCATTTCATAAATGAAGTAAAATTCATTTATGAAATGCTATTTTATTTCTAATTCCTAAAATTGTAAAGTGTGCTCGAATTGTGTTAGTTTTCCCTTTTAATAAACAATTTGATACTATGGACTGCGGTCCATCGTGTTTACTTATGATTGCAAAGTATTATGGTCACGATTATACTTTGCAGTTTTTACGTGAAAAAAGTTACATTGCTAGAGAAGGTGTTTCATTGCTTGGTATAAGCGAAGCTGCCAATTCTATTGGATTTGAAACAAAGTGTGTAAAGATTTCATTTGATTATCTTAAGGAAGATGTAAAACTACCTTGCATTGTTCATTGGGACAGTAAGCATTTTGTTGTTGTTTATAAAATTAAAAAAGACAAGGTTTACGTTGCTGATCCTGCATACGGCAGAATTAAGTATACTATAGAAAAGTTTTTAGAACATTGGGCAAAAGCCGAAGAGGAGGAAGGTTTTGCGCTTTTATTAGAACCAACTGCTGATTTTTACTCCAAGCAAGGAAACATTGCGAAAAAGACGAATTTCCGATTTTTATTTTCTTACTTAAAACCTTATAAAAAACTTTTTTTCCAGCTTGTTCTTGCTATGGTGCTGGGGAGTCTGTTTCAATTAAT
>CAZNRQ010000774.1:0-1912 GCA_964574845.1 uncultured Bacteroidales bacterium | reverse complement strand
ATAATGAACCTTGTGATGAACCATATGATAACGTTGTTCAATTACAAACAGTAATTTTACAACAACGTTCTCAAATATTTAGAAGAGAAATTATTATAGCTCAGCAAAGAGAAAGAATCACACAATTGTCACAATATTTTGGTTCAAATTTACCTCCATATCCTTTACACAATGATAATAGACTATAAGTGATTTGAATACACTAATGTGCAAATGGTAATTCGAATTGTTTTTCAATTATAAAATTATTAAATTTATATCTTGAAGGACTGATACAATTTTCATAAATACATCGCCATTGATTTGGATATTTTTTTAAACGATTTATAGTAATATTTTTTTCAAAACTATTATGACAGAAATCATTCAGTGGTGAAAATCCAAAATTATTTCCAAAATCATTACTACTGATTTTTTCTATTTCAAATGTTGTATATCTTTTATTATTTTTTATAAACAAAATATTATTATAATTAATACTACCAGATGGTTGAGACAATTCTGGATTCATACTAAAATTATAAAATTGAAGTAGATTTGCATCTACAATTTGATACATAAATATTAAAAAAATTGATATTTTTATCATCTTATTATTATATTATTATATTATAAAGCTATCTTTATATTATTTATAAACGTAAAAATACATAATATGCTATTTTTCCCATAATTCTGGATTTTGAATACATTTATTTTTAGATCTTGGAGTATTTCCCAATTCACAACTAAAACATTTTTGTTTATTATCTTTATTGTAAAAACATGTTTTACATATTTCGTCATGACATACACTACATTTTCTTAACCTAAATTTTCTTTGTGATTCGTATTCATCCCATTCACGAAAGCAAAAATTACATTTGAATATACTAATTTCCTCCGCAAGTTGTTGAAATATGGTTTTTCTATAGTTAAAAATTTAATTAGTTTATCCTTTAGTATATTTTTCATTTTGTTGTGCATCTTCAAAAAATTTTTTTAAATCTGTATCATATTGTTGTTCTGTATATTTTTGTGGTATTAAATAATGATAAAATTTTGGATCAATGTATTGTAATACAGAACTATAATTTATAGGATTGCAAAGGAAAGGTTGACAATTAGTATCACAATTTGGACAAATATTGTAATGATCATAAATAAATATAAATGTAATTTGTTTCCAATATGTATTACATTTACAACATTGATATGGTGTATTTTCCTTTGATATAAATGTTTGAATTTGCTTCCATTCTAATTCACATTTTTTGTATTCTTCTTCTTTCCAATAATTGCGAATATGTGTAAAAGTTTCCTCCATTTTGTTATTTAACATTATATATTGATTTAAACTATTTAAATAAATTTAAATCAATTTTTTATTTATTATCTTGTTGTGTTTTTAATTTTGCTTTACGATTTAGATATGCATTATGTCTCCATTCTTTTAATTTTTCTGGATTAGTTTCTTTTATTTTCTCCATATAATTTTTTGCTTTTTCTTTTACTATATCACTATTTTTTTCATAATATTTTTTATTCCGTGTTGGATTTGTATATGATTTTAGTTTTTCTTCTAATTCATTATTTTTATTTTTAAGTTCTTCTATTTCAAGTTTTAATTTATCTATTTCTTCATTCATTATATTTACTATAATAACATAAATATTATCATTATTTACTTCAATTTTTTTATATTTTAAAAACGAAATTACCAACCATTTTGTTTTCTGGTTAACCAGTATTTCCTTAAAATCGTTTATCTTATATGACTTTGATATTATTGCTAAATATGGAAATATGTATTTACATAATTCAAGGGTTTTATTTATCAAAGATACTTCAGTTTCACTTATTTCACATTCACCTTCACCTTCTTCATGTTGGGTACTATCAACGTCTTTTACTGGTGCATCAACTTCAATTG
>CAZNRQ010000773.1:0-1922 GCA_964574845.1 uncultured Bacteroidales bacterium | reverse complement strand
TCATAAGTTTCCCAAAAGGCCAGGTTGCCGTCGAACTGTATCAAATAAATTACCCTTTGCGGAAATTCCACATCTTCCAGCGTAAGTATGAGTTCACCTCTTTTTTTTGTTTTTTGAACTTCGGTCAATTTCACATCCATACCGCTCATTCGTTTTTCTATGGTTTGTATGGTTCGGTCAATAAGTTTATCGGTCATTTTGCTGAGTTCCTCTATCACCTCATCCCGGGTCGAAGTTTTGTTTATTGGGCTCTGGCTGCTGAATTCGAAGGCTGTACTCAGGCTTTTCCCTTCGGCGAACTGTTCCCATGCTTTCCCGAACAGTATCAGGAAATCTTCCGAACTGCGGTTTTGTGCTTCTTTGGCCAGGGCAATGGATTTCTGCAAAACGGTATCCTTTTTATGCAGGGCCAGCGAACCAATGACATCAGGAATAGAAATCTGAATATTTACCTTCATTTTTTTATCGCCTTTGCTTCTAAACATGTTGCACGAAAGCAAAGTGACAAGCATAACGCAACTTAATGCAATGGCGGATAGTCGTATGAATGTTCTGTTTTTCATGATCTTTTTATTCTTGGGGATTTGCTATGCCCAAAGATATAAAGATATTATCAGCGCAAATTGAAGGCGATTCTTTTTTTTAGGAATTATGTGGGGTGGTGAAAAATGAAAATAAAAAAAGCCTTACAAAGATTTGTGTCCAAAGCTCTGTAAGGCCGCGTTTCATCAGATTCAATTATCTCTCTTAGTTCTTGAGTATCCTTCGGCTTTGCAGGGTCTTTCCTGAGCTAAATTCAACATTATACAAACCGGCTGCAGTATTTTCCATATCGAGCACATAGGTGTTGCTTCCTCCATTGACATTGATCTCCTTATCTGCAACAATATTGCCCAGCATGTCCGTTACTCTCACTCTGGCTTTGCTTTCATCCGTTTCTCCAAATTGAACGATCAGTTGGTTGCTGAAAGGATTCGGATAAATGGTCAAATCTCCTGTAGCTTCCGAAGTGCAGACTACTGAAACCGGGCTGAACACTTCGAACTGTCCGTTGAAATCGGTTTGTCTTAATCGGTAGTAAGATAATCCGCCCAATGATTTTTCATCAGTATACTGATAGTTTATCAGTTCGTTGCTGTTCCCGTTGCCGTCTATAATATCTATAACTGACCAGTTTTCGGCATCAACGCTTCTTTCCAAAGTAAAATAATCATTGTTGGTTTCTGTCGCTGTCGACCAGGTTAGATCAACTTTGCCGCCCTTGCAATTGGCCTCAAAAGATACCAGATTGACGGGTAAAGGATTGTTCTTTTGTGTCAGTGCCCAGGGTGAGAAACTGCTAACCACAGGTACAGTAACTGTATTAACAGAAATGTCATTCGTCTGGTTGGGAAGTTCAGGATATACCCAACTGTTGATACCGATGTCAAATTTCTGAGCTATCATAAACGGGGCTTCGCCGCTTACGGGTGCTTCGTTGGCATCACTACCATAAGTAAAGGTAATGGCGGCCGACCCTGTGATAGGATTATCGCTGGGCTCAATGCGCCAGAAACGTCTGACAATGTATCCTGCATTGGCAGGGGTGGATGATCCCATATAAATGCCATTAAGGTTGGCTACTATATTGGGCTTGCTGTTGAAAACATCAGTTGCGGTGGTACCCCCTGTTGGGTAGGTGGATACAGTCACATATCCTCCTGTGTTTCCTCCTGCAGCCAGGTTAAAAGTAAAAGGTATATAAGTGGTGGCATTAACTCCAAAAGGATATATGTGGGCACCCGGTGTATTGCCTATATTCCATTGAACTTTTCCGTTAAAGGTAGGATCGGCATTATTACTTAAAATATATCCACTGGTCCTGATAATAGCGTTGGTGGCGGAACTGTTAAGCGTAAGCACTTTTTGGTTCAGATCAAGTC
>CAZNRQ010000772.1:0-1931 GCA_964574845.1 uncultured Bacteroidales bacterium | reverse complement strand
ATACTTCGGAGTTCTCGGCTTCTGTGCTGGTGACCGGTATTGAAGATCATTCGGGAAACCTGCCTTTCAGGCTCTATCCTGTTCCTGCTAAAGATAAAGTTACCCTTCAATTTCCTTTGACAAACGAAGTATTGGCTATAAATGTAATAAACCTGATGGGAGAAACCGTCATGATGCGTAACATTTCTCCTGAGGCCGGCACAACATCTTTTGATATAAACGTTAGCCAACTCGCGTCAGGCATGTATTTACTGCATTTGAGTTCGGGCAATCAAAGCAGTGTGAGGAAATTTGTGAAGGAATAGTTTGTCAGTCGGCAGTCCTCAGTCTTCAGTCGACAAAGAGTGGGCTGCTAATTGCTAATAGCTCGCAGCATATTGCTGATTGTCGACCATCACTTCCCATTAATTAATAGCTTGCGTTTCTTCGCCGGTATGGCTTGCCATTTGTATTTTGAGGGTATGGCATAACCGTGGGTGAGTCCTTGTGCGCCTTTCAAATCGTTGCGTTCTTCCAGTTCGGTAATTTCATAATAGCCTTTTTGAAAGGGTATTTTGAAATAAAAGAATGCATTCCACCAGTATTTAATTGAATCCTGAATGCTGATGGTTATGCTGTCGGTGCCGTGAAGAATGCAAAGTTGAATCACTTCCTGGCGATAAGGATCCCAGGAGAAAATCTCGAAGGCCGGCTTGTATTTACCATAAGGACTATAAGGCACATTGGTTATTATCTTCATAGAATCTGTTACAGCCCTAACCTTAAATTTCCTTAATAGAATAGAATAATCATTGCACTCCTTTTCAGTGGTGATTGCATTTCCGTTTTTAAGAATAACAATATCGATTACGGTCCCCGGGTCCTGAGCCATCAAAGGGGAATGATTCATCTGAAAAACAGTAATCAAAACCAAGGTTATAATATAGACTAGAAAGGTTTTCTTCATGGCCGTATTCTTTCAGTTTACTTCAAAACAATAATCCACCAGCAGGGAACGGGGCGGCCGGTAGTTAGGCAGGGAATCGTGGCTGATGGTGTACCAGGTTGAATACCCTTTGCCTTTGTTTTCGCGGCCAATGCGCCAGTGAGTTCCTTCGGTATGCTTTTGCAGCAGTTCGTAGTTGCTTTTATCCTGATTCACTTTTATGCGTGCCGTTACGCCCTGATAGGTGCATAACCAGGGGAAACTCCCTTTGGGATATTCAATGCTGTTAAAACTAACCACATAAACACCCTTTTGTTTGGGAATTATCGCAAGTTGCAACTGATATCGCGACTCGTGGTAAGCGAAATAATACTTATTATAATCCGGATAAGAGTTTTCGGAGGCAGGTTTCGAAGTTCCCGTAAGGGGAAGGATGTCCACCTGGTTCTTCATATCGTAATAACCATAGAAGTCATGGGCATGTATCAGGTCGTCTTCGAGGCGCTCCACCTGCGGAATAAGGTACAATGGGAAGTCCTTAAGCTGATGTTTATCTTTTCCATCGCTCATTATTTCTGAGATATTGTCGTCCATATCCACATTAAGGATAAGGGTATCTCCTACCTGCAACTTGCTTTTCAAAGGATAGATGCTCACAGGCAGTTCGAACACATAGTTTGTGCCTTCGGTATCCAAGGGAACCAGGCAACCGCGATTGTCGAAGTGGCAGCCTGCGAGAAGGACAAGCGCAATTATGATTGGTATTGTATATTTGGTTTTCATTATATTTTTAAGTCCTCAGTCAGCAGTCTTCAGTCGGCACACTGTCGGCAAAAGGTTGCAGACTGCCAATTGCCGATTGCTACTCTTCCCCTAAGGTATTACCAAATCCACTTTGGTATTGATATCCACATCGGCATTCTCGGCAACGGTAAAAGAGTTGCTGAAAGAAGAGTTCATATAATCTCCCGTAAGGTATTGCCCGTCATGATCTTTATCGATAAGC
>CAZNRQ010000771.1:0-1931 GCA_964574845.1 uncultured Bacteroidales bacterium | reverse complement strand
CACCACATAGGTTCCGAACTTATGGATAGATTGAGGTGTCAATCCGAGATGTCCCATAACGGGTATCCCGGCTGATAAAATTCTTTCAACAGATTCAATCACTTCGCTTCCGCCTTCCAGTTTCACGGCGTCGGCGCCCGATTCTTTCATAATACGAATGGCAGTCATCAGGGCGTTTTTCGAATTGCCCTGGTAAGTGCCAAAAGGCAGATCGACTACTACCAGCGCACGACTTACACCGCGCACCACCGATGAGGCATGATAAATCATTTCGTCGAGGGTAATAGGCAGCGTAGATGAGTGTCCGGCCATCACATTCGAGGCTGAGTCGCCCACCAAAATGACATCAATTCCGGCTGCATCCAGGATTTTGGCAAACGAAAAATCGTAAGCCGTAAGCATAGCTATCTTCCTGCCATGAAGCTTCATTTCCTGTAGCACATGAGTGGTTACTTTTGATATTTTTTCTGATTCCGGCGACATAATATTTGATTTAGTAATACAAAGGTATCAATTCGGGCTGAGAACCAAATAAATTTTTGGATAAATACAGCTACACCGTAAAATTGCTACCTTTGCTAAAATTTTTGATAGCATGAGGTTTCTATTAGGGTTGTTGGGTGTTTTTTCAGTCTTTTCATTTTATGGTTGTTCTACTGATTTCAATATCAACGCCGAAAAACAAGATATTACCGTGGTCTACGGATTGCTCAACCAATCTGATTCCACACAGTATGTTAAAATCACAAAAGCTTTTCTGGGCGATGTAAGTGCTTACGAACTGGCTCAGGATCCTACTCTCAGTTCCTATGGCGATGACCTTACAGTGACGGTAACCGAAACGGTTAATGGTGTAACAGGCCGCGTTTTTACTTTGCAGAAAACTATAATCCCAAACAAAGACACAGGTGTTTTTTATGCCCCCAATCAGGAAGTTTATATGTTCAAACCTGTTCCGCTTTTAAATCCATTAGGTACTTATAAAATTGACATTTTAAATAATGCAAGTGCCAAAAAATCTACAGCAACTACAACGCTGATCAAAAATTTTACCGTGCAAAAACCTGCTTATAACCCCGATAATCCCCAGATTGGTTTCGTAAATCAGGCTGGCGAGTATGGCGATTATGATGCTCAATGGCAGTCTGCCAAAAATGGCCGCGTGTATGAGCCGGTTTTCCGTTTTCATTTTAAGGAGGTAAATAAAACAACACTCGACACCACTAATAGGTATATCGATTGGAAATTAAATTCTGTTAAATCAACCAATCTGGATGGGGGAGAGGATATGGTGGTTTCCTATAGCAGTGAAAGCTTTTATAAAAACCTTCAATCTAAACTTCCTGTTGATCTTAACGTGGACAGAGTTATAGGTAAGATTGATTTTATAATCGCCGTAGGTGGTGATGACCTCAGTATTTATATCGACCTCAACAAACCTTCTAGTTCCATTATTCAGGAACGTCCAGCCTATACTAATATTACCAATGGCATAGGGATTTTCTCTTGCCGTTATATTAAGAGCTATTCCTATAATTTGTCGCAGTATTCGGTTAACAAGCTTCTCAATGGTACATACACTTCCCAATTGGGGTTCAAATAAATGGTTTATAAAACTTTTTTTTTGAAAATTTGTTGTTTGTAAGAAATATTAATGTACTTTTGCACTCCATTTTAATAAAGATTCATCATGTACTTAACAAGCGAGATAAAGAAAGATTTATTTAAAACTTACGGAAAATCAGAATTCGACACAGGGTCATCTGAAGGACAGATTGCCTTATTCACATTCCGCATTCTGCATTTAACTGAGCATTTAAAGGCAAATAAGAAAGATAATTTTACACGCCGCTCATTGGTTCGTCTCGTTGGTAAAAGAAGGCGTTTACTCGATTACTTAAAGGAAAGAGATATCGAACGCTATCGTAATG
>CAZNRQ010000770.1:466-1933 GCA_964574845.1 uncultured Bacteroidales bacterium | reverse complement strand
GCGTAACTTAGTGTATAGTTATTCCACAAAGGTTCACAAAGGTTTCACAAAGTTTCTCAAAGATTAAATATCGCTAATCCATCGGAAGAAGACTTTTTTATTATGATAAAATAAGAATATTGTATCTTTGCGGTAATAATAGAAGTTTATGAATATCGAAAAAGCTATTGAACAATCCATTGATGTAAAGAAGAACATACTAAATGATGCTTCTTTACTATCAGTTATCGAACAAATTTCTTTGCAGGCTGCTGAAATTCTGAAAAACAAAGGCCGCATATTGCTTTGTGGCAATGGAGGCAGTGCAGCAGATGCACAGCATATTGCTGCAGAACTTTCAGGTCGCTTTGCTTTCGATAGAGAACCTTTGGATGCCGAAGCACTCAGTGTTAACACTTCATATTTGACTGCCGTTGCAAATGATTACTCATTTGATGAAGTTTACGCCCGACTTGTTAAAGCTAAAGGACGTAAGGGAGATATGCTGATTGCGATTTCTACATCAGGAAATTCACAAAACATTATCAATGCTATCTTTGCAGCACATCAACTGGACATGTTGGTGGTTGGGTTTACAGGCAACAAGGGTGGTAAAATGGACGAACTCTGCAACTATCTTATCAATGTTCCTTCTGATGAAACGCCCCGCATACAGGAAGCCCACATCATGATAGGACATATTTTCTGTCAGATAATTGAAGAAAAGCTTTTTGCCTGAAAGCAGATGAACAAACCCATTAAAACAGACTCAAGCTGGACTTTATTTCTTGATAGGGATGGAGTTATTAATCACAAGCTGCCCGGCGATTATGTAAGAAACAGTTCAGAATTCCGATTCCTGCCCTCGGTTAAAGAATCCATTGCTTTGTTGAATCAGTTTTTTGGAAGAATCATTATCATTACCAATCAGCAAGGCATTGGTAAAGGGATAATGAATGCCCTTGAATTGGAAAAGCTGCATGAGTTTATGACCAATGAAATCAACCAATCGGGTGGGAAAATCCACGCGATTTATCATTGTCCTGATAAAGCAGATAGCGGTAGCCCCAACAGAAAGCCGGAGACCGGAATGGCATATCAGGCGCAGAAGGATTTCCCTGAAATAGACTTTACTAAAACCATCATGGTAGGCGATTCAATATCAGATATGGAGTTCGGAAAGAAACTGAATCTGACCACTGTGTTTATTACCAAAGAAAATATTCCCGAATCGAACAATAAATCATTGATAGATTACGTTTTTACCTCATTAAAAGAATTCTCAGATTTTATTTATGAAAGCAAGCAATCTTAAATTAACCGTCATTTGTTTCATAATGGCATTTCTTCCCTTGTTGATGTACGCACAACCTGTCAACAAAACCAATTTTACTGATTCTTTAGGTCGCAAACAGGGCTATTGGAAAAAATACAACAAAGACACCCTGAAATATGAAGGTCAGTTTAAGAATAACAACCCTATAGGCG
>CAZNRQ010000770.1:0-456 GCA_964574845.1 uncultured Bacteroidales bacterium | reverse complement strand
TATAGGCGAATTTAAATACTACTATTATAATGGAAAAGTAAAGGCCCTGACCACTTATTCTGATAGTGGCCGCATTGCAAAAACCATTATGTATCATAAAGATGGAAAGAAAAACGGGGAAGGAACCTATGTGGATAAGAAGAAAAGCGGTTTGTGGGTTTATTACGGCATAAACGGACGCAGGATATCTATGGAAAATTATGATGATGGCATAAAATCAGGCGAATGGAGATATTATTATGATGATGGCAAAATCAATAGGGTTGAAACTTATAAAAACAATCTGAAAGAAGGTCCTTTTATGGAGTATTATCCCGACAGCATATTGAAACAAAAAGGAACCTATAGCAATGACAAACTGAATGGGGTTTCGCAATTCTATGGATTAACGGGAAATCTGATACTCACTGGTAAATATGTGAACGATTTGAAGGAAGGCGAATGGATGTTTTTTAA
>CAZNRQ010000769.1:0-1938 GCA_964574845.1 uncultured Bacteroidales bacterium | reverse complement strand
ATCATCAGTGTTTCGTCGAGAGGGGCTTTTCGCGGCGAACCATTGGCTCCGGCTTATGGTGCGAGTAAGGCTGCGGTGAATCAGTTCAACCAGTCGCTGGCCCGTTTGCTGGCGCCTAAAAATGTTTTTGTTTATGTGGTGGCTCCGGGTTTCGTGGAAACCGAAATGGCTGCCTTTGCACTGAAAGGCCCCCAGGGAGATGAGATCAGAAGTCAAAGCCCGCTTAACCGTGTTGCCAAACCGGAGGAAGTGGCGCATACCATACTGATGCTTGCTTCGGAGCAAACCGATTTCCTTACGGGAGGTATTATTGATATAAATGGGGCGTCGTATTTGAGAAGTTGAGGAAGTCAGAAGTCCGGAGACCGAAGACCGAAGAAAAACCACGGAGGCACGGCCCCATAGGGGTGGCTATGCCAAGGGCACGAAGATCCACGGAGAATAAGTTAGACAGAAGAGTTAAAACTGAGGGTTGAAGTCGGCAATCGGCAATCCTCAGTCGGCAACAAATGACAGTATTTTGCAATTTGCTGACTGCAGATTGGAGACTGCAGATTGTTACTAAAGGTTTTCCAGAATAAAGTCCGTCATTCTTTTGTAGAGATGATAGCGGGTGTAGCCACCATAGATGCTATGGTTCTTGTTGGGGTACATCTGCATTTCGAATTGTTTGTTGGCATTGACCAATGCATCAATCATCTCCATGGAGTTTTGCACATGCACATTATCGTCGGCCAGGCCATGCATGATCAGAAGTTTTCCTTTCAGTTTTTTAGCAAATTTAACGGGAGAGTTGTCGTCATAGCCTGATGCGTTATCCTGAGGTTTGCGCATATAACGCTCGGTGTAGATGTTGTCGTAGTTTCGCCAGTTGGTAACGGGTGCCACGGCCACTCCAGCTTTGAAAACATCGGCCCCCTTGGTCATGCATAATAAGGTTTCGAATCCTCCATAGCTCCAACCCCATATGCCGATGCGTTTGGCATCCACATAAGGCAAGGTGCCTAAATACTTGGCGGCTTCAATTTGATCTTCCGTTTCAAACTTTCCTAATTCCAGATAGGTGCATTTACGGAATTGTTCGCCCCTGAATCCCGTTCCGCGCCCTTCGACACACACGCTGATATAACCTTTTTGAGCGAGCTGCTGATACCAAACCAGATCGAAAACATCCCAGTCGTTGCTGGCATACTGAGAATTGGGACCACCATACACGTTCATCAAAACAGGGTACTTTTTATTGGGATCGAAATCGCGGGGTTTAATGATGTAGCCATACAAATCGAGGTTGCCGGAAGTTTTAAAAGTGAAGAATTCTTTCTTAGTAAAGCCACATTCGATAGTTTTGTCCTGAAGTTTTTTATTGTCGACAAGCACCTGCAGCTCTTTGCCGCTTTTGTCGTTAATACTGATGCGCGGTGGTGTATTGGCATCCGAAAAAGTGCTGACATAATAATTGAAGTTCTTACTGAAAGCAGCATTATAAGTGCCTTCTTTTTCGAAAAGTTTGGTTTTGGCCGTTCCGTCGAACTTAATGCTGTAAAGATCGCGGTTGTATGGCTGGCTTTCGGCCGAAAGGTAGTAAACCACCTGGTTCTTATCGTCAATGCCTTTTATTTCTGTAACATCCCAGTTTCCTTTGGTGATTTGGTTAACGATCTTGCCGTTCAGATCGTAGAGGTAAATGTGGTTGTAGCCATCGAGTTCGCTCATGATGATGAAATGTTTTCCATCGTCGCAGAATTTATAGTCGTCGGTGATCTCGATATAGCTTTTGTTCTCCTGGGTTAGCATCACTTTACTGCTTCCGTTGGCAGCATTGGCCAAAAGAATCTCCAGTTTGTTTTGTAAACGATTCATGCGGAATATGCCGAGGGTGTTGGGGTCTTTGGTCCAAACGATGCGGGGCATGTATTGGTCGGTTTCCTTGCCGATGTC
>CAZNRQ010000768.1:0-1943 GCA_964574845.1 uncultured Bacteroidales bacterium | reverse complement strand
CTGCAATAATGTCTTTTATGATCAGCGTGAGTTCTTCATCGCTCATCTGTTCGGGAAGGTATTTTTGAATTACATCTGCCTGAAAAATTTCGACATCAGCCAGATCTTTTCGGTTTTGAGCTAAATATATCTCTGCCGTTTCGCGACGCTGTTTTACCAGTTTTTGCAAAATCTTTATTTCAGCATCTTCACTAACGCCACCATCGCCTCCTTTTTCGGATTTAGCCAATAGCAAAGCCGATTTCACTGCACGCAAAGCTTCCAGCAATTCCTTATTTTTGGAAAGCATGGCCTGCTTTATCTCTTCATTGACTTTTAATTCGAGACTCATACAAAATCAATCAAGAGGAGTATGAATAAAAGAATTTGGTTTTACTTTATCTCCTGATTCACCATCACTACCTACCGAAAGAGAGGAAATCTCCGATTCAGAAGAAGGAATGGTATCATCAAGGGTAACATTACGGCGCAGATAGGCAGGAACTTTTTCCAGATGGGTCAGGGTATCCTGATTTTTTATCTGCAGGCTCAGTTTCTTTAAACGATCGACGCGTTCGTTGTGTTTTTGATTCAGCAAATTACTTTCTTCAGCGGGAATCGTTGTGGAGGGGGTATATTGTTCTGATGAAAAGCTCTCGTTAATAGGTTCGAAAATAGGAGTTGAATCAACTATGGGTTCTTCCGATTTATCTTCTGTTTTGGTAAAAACGAACATTTCATTTTCCCTTTTCGGAATGTTGAGTTCTACCTTAATTTCCTGCTCGGATGATACCGGGGCACTGAAAAAAGGTGTTTCCACTTCAGAAATAGTATTCCTGATCTCATTGTTTTCAACAACGTCAGGATTCTTTACAATAAGTTTCATTTCATCCTCAATGACAGGAATAGGGTCTTGTTTGGGGGCAGGAGCTTCCTGTTTGTTATCCAGGGAAACCACAGTTTTTCTTAACTGGCTATCGGAAAAGTGACCATCCAAAGATGTTTTAAATCCTGTAGCAATAAGAGTAACGCTTATCTTATCGCCCAGTGATTCGTCGTTACCATTTCCCCAAATGATCTCGGCAGTAGAACCTGCAGAATTCTGAATATACTCAGTAATCTCAGAAACCTCATCCATAGAAATTTCTTCCTTACCTGAGGAGATATACAAAAGAATATTCTGCGCACCAACTATATCATTATCGTTCAACAAGGGAGAGGAAAGGGCCATTTCAACAGCCTTCATGGCACGGTTTTCGCCTTCAGCCACTCCGGTGCCCATGATAGCAGCACCACTGTTACGCATTACGGTATTTACATCATTAAAATCGACGTTGATATAACCTGTAACGGTAATAATTTCGGCTATTCCTTTGGCGGCAATAGTAAGTATATTGTCGGCACGGTGAAATGCTTCAGAAAGTTTCAGGTCGCCGTGTAATTCGCGTAATTTATCATTGCAAATAACCAAAAGAGTATCCACATATTTGCGTAATTCTTCCAATCCCTGTTCGGCCTGCAGTTGGCGTTTTCTTCCTTCAAATGAAAATGGCAGGGTAACAATACCCACTGTTAGTATCCCCATTTCTTTGGCAATCTGTGCAATTACGGGTGCTGCTCCGGTTCCGGTTCCGCCACCCATACCCGCCGTAATAAATACCATTTTGGTATTATCCTTCAGCATCTCTTTGATCTCTTCAATAGTCTCCAACGCAGCTTTACGTCCGGTTTCAGGAATCGATCCTGCTCCCCATCCGTCGGTAATGGCAGTTCCCAATTGAATTTTATTAACAATTGGACTTGTTTCCAATGCCTGTTTGTCGGTATTGGTAATTATAAAATCTACTCCTTTTATTCCCTGGTCATACATAAAATTGACAGCATTGCTGCCACCGCCACCAACACCAATAACCTTAATTATTGAGGGTGAGTTCGTTTGAGGATCGAATTTTATAGTCATAGTG
>CAZNRQ010000767.1:0-1944 GCA_964574845.1 uncultured Bacteroidales bacterium | reverse complement strand
AAAGAGGTTGAAAATTTTATTGGTGCTTTTTTGTGTTTTGGAGCTTTGGTGGCAATTCTTTTCAAAATCCGAACTTTAGGCACTTCGAATTCCGAACTTCCTCTTGGTGCGATTTGGTGTTTTGGAACTTTGGTGGCAACAAGCACTATGATAAAAAATCTTCCATTCGGAAGCTATTTCTCCTCCTCAAATAGTTTCACAAACCTTTTCCTCCCAAAGGGACTATCCATATCCCAAACCGTAGCCACGCAATGGGAAATGCAAAGTAAGCCCATAAAGTCGTAACCTTTATAGTCAATCATGGGTTGCAGAAAAGGCCGTGCGGCAACAATTTTTTGCTTTAAAGTTATATCCTCATCTTTTTCCTCGGCCGTTCCGGTAATACGAATCTGAGTTTTGTCGTGATAAAAACAAAGTTCGGTTAGTGGGTTGGTCATCAGTTGTTGATAAAAGTCCTTATTCTTTGCTGTTGAAATAATAATCCCTGAAGTATCGGCGCTAAAGGTCATAATCCCTCTCACCCGGGGCTGTCCTTTATCGTCGGTAGCTACAAAACAAAGTGGATTTTGGTTGATAAATGCTAGTATCTCTTCTTTGGTGGTGAACATATAGAAAGGTGTTTAGGTTTTTAGATTAATAGATTATCAGACTTAAGGTGATTATGGATGCTGACAAAATTTACAACAATTAATGACTATTATTGACCATAAATGACAACGAATGACTAGGCTCCATCTTCCTCATTTATATACTTCGCCATCTTCTTCAGATTCATTATGCTGAAATCTCCCGGAATAAACTTACCCACCTTATACAGGCTTTCACCCGCACCGCATTCTATGAACTTATCCACTCCACGGGCCATCATAAAATCAAAGGTCTTCCACCAATGGAAAGGCTGGTAGAGGTTTCTCACCAGTTCGGAGTGTATCTCTTCTTTCGAATGTATGATCTTCTGATCCATGGCCGAAACCAGGGGATACATACTTTCGGTAAGGCTCATCTTTGCTATATCCGCGGCAAAATCAACGGAAGCTTTCTTTAGCAGAGGCGAATGATAGGGATGGGTAACCGGCAGCATACGCGTTTGCAGGGCACCGTCGGCTTTGGCATTGTGGATAATGCGCAGCAGGGCGCTTTGATGTCCCGACAAAATGAAGGAAAACTCGCTGTTCTGGTTGATGATGCTCACCTTATCCACATAAGAGCGCATAATGCCTTCCACATCGTCGCGGCTCAGTCCGCCGATAACGCACATGCCCATCTTGTCGGCCGGCAGATGTTTTTCAATATTATTATAGGCGCTGACTATCATTTGCAAACCGGTTTCGAAACTGATGGACCGGCAATGATACAATGCTGCATAAATGCCCATGCTGAAGGCCGCCACCAGATCGGGAACCTTATCATTCTTATGCAATATGTCCGAAACACAGCAGCTCATCACATAGGTGATAAATTGTGAAGTCAGGGGCTCGTCCAGATAATTATGGTTCACGATGTCAAAATCTGTGATATCCTTACCGACAACCTCCGATGCTTTTTCGAGTTTATGCATCAGAAAGTGATGGCCTATCACGGAAGTTTCAATGCCCAGATATTCGGGAACAAAAGCGGGGAAGAGGTGGGCGGTTTTCAAGGGTTTGATGGGTTATTAGTTTGGTTAAGTAGTATTCGTATTAATAGTTTTCTCTGTGTTTCTCCGTGCACTCCGTGTCTCCGTGGTTCAATTCTTTTAGTAAAGTTTCTGGAATCCCTTAGCTACATATCCCATAAATTTCTCCAGCGATTTCTTTTTCATTTCATCGAAACGATAATCTATGCTTTTAGTCAGATAATAAGTAAGATCGAAATTGCCATGAAACTGCTCCCTGAAATGTTCTACCACCTCAGGAATATGATCTACCCCATAATGCAAAGCCGCATTTAACTTCCTGATAAGAA
>CAZNRQ010000766.1:0-1944 GCA_964574845.1 uncultured Bacteroidales bacterium | reverse complement strand
AAAGACGGAAGTTATAAAGTGCGCATCGAAGGATTGCTAATTGGTTAGTATCACTCGTTAATTTCTTTTAGTTTGATCTTCTTTTTAGGGTCATGTTTTTTCTTAAAAAAAGCATGACCCTATTTAGAATTAATAAAAATAGTGTTATCTTTGTATATAGCTTACTAAACATTACACCTCATGAAAATAGCAAATCATATTGGCGAACTCATAGGAAATACGCCTTTGGTTCGTTTGAACAGACTGACAAAAGATTCTTATGCCACTGTTGTTGCCAAACTCGAATTCTTCAACCCCGCCTCCTCTGTAAAAGACAGAATTGGCTGGGCCATGATAGAAGATGCGGAACAAAATGGCCTGATAAATGAAGATACCGTTATTATTGAACCTACCAGTGGCAATACGGGTATTGCTTTGGCATTTACCTGCGCGGTGAAAGGGTACAGACTGATACTTACCATGCCCGAAAGCATGAGTATAGAACGCCGCAATATCATTAAGGGCTTTGGAGCAGAGATCGTACTGACCGAAGCTCCCAAAGGCATGAAAGGCGCTATTGCCAAAGCTGAAGAACTGATCAGCGCTACTCCCAATTCATTCATGCCCCAGCAGTTTAAGAATCCTGCCAATCCTGAAGTTCATCGCAAAACCACAGCAGAAGAAATTTGGAATGATACCGATGGTAAGATAGATATTTTAGTGGCCGGAGTGGGAACAGGCGGTTCTATCACAGGAATCTCTGAAGTGATAAAAAAGCGTAAGCCAGAATTTATCAGCATCGCTGTGGAACCTTCGGCATCGCCTGTTTTGTCGGGTGGCGCACCTTCGCCACATAAGATACAGGGAATAGGAGCGGGGTTTGTTCCCGATATACTGAACATAAGTATTATCGACAGTGTCGTGCAGGTGAGCAATGACGATGCTATCAAAACAGCCCGCCGCCTGATCAGGGAAGAAGGTATCCTTTGCGGAATATCATGCGGGGCCGCCGCATGGGCAGCTATTCAGGAAGCTAACAGACCGGAGAACAAGGGAAAGCTTATTGTAGTGATTCTGCCTGATACGGGCGAACGATATCTAAGCACCGATCTTTACAATTTTAATTTATAGTTCCTATGAATAAGGAGTCTGAGTTTTACGATCTTATTGCCGACGACCTCTGCAATAGAACAAAGTATAAGGTATTATATCATAATGCCAACTACAATTCTCCTTTACCATCTATTGATACGCTCACCCATATTGTTGATGATCTGAAAGAGATACTTTTTTTAGGTTTCTTCGGACATTATGAACAACACAGGTTTACTTTACCCCGTTATGTGAGTCACAAACTGGAAGTGATACAGAAGCAACTGGAAGAACAGATCACCTGCGGAATTTGTTTTTCCTGCACCAATGAGTTGGAAACCTGTGAAATTTGCGAGAAGAAAGCGAGTGTGTCGGCTAAAGTATTCATTGAGCGCCTGCCCCACATTAAGCGTCTCTTATCTACGGATGTATTGGCAGCTTACAATGGTGATCCGGCAGCAAAAAATCATGAGGAAACCATTTTGTGTTACCCCAGTATCGTTGCTCTGACCTATTACCGTATTGCCCATGAATTATTTACACTGGGGATTGAACTGATCCCCCGAATGATTACCGAGATATCACATTCCAAAACAGGAATTGATATTCATCCGGCAGCTACCATTGGCGAACAATTCTTTATTGATCACGGTACGGGTGTGGTGATAGGTGAGACCAGTATTATAGGCAAAAACGTAAGGCTGTATCAGGGAGTGACATTGGGAGCCAAGAGCTTTCCCAAAGACGAAAAGGGAAATCCCATAAAAAGTATTCCACGACACCCCATTCTCGAAGATAATGTCATCGTCTATTCCAATGCTACCATACTGGGGCGCATCACCATAGGCGAAGGCAGCGTGATAGGAGGGAATA
>CAZNRQ010000765.1:0-1949 GCA_964574845.1 uncultured Bacteroidales bacterium | reverse complement strand
TTCCCAATCCGTGGCCGCCTCTAACTACATTCACTATCAAACCGGGCAATTCAGCGCCGGCCATGTATGAAATACCTTCCTGTTTTAAACTGATGCCGGGACTCGATGATGAGGTCCAGACTTTTTTTCCGCAACAAGCACCACCATACACCATGTTGATAGCGGCTACTTCACTTTCTGCCTGAAGAACCACCATGCCGGTGGTTTCGTATGGCCTCTCGGCCATCAAATATTCAAGTATCTCTGATTGCGGAGTAATGGGATAGCCGAAATATCCATCGGCACCGCAACGAATAGCAGCTTCGGAAATTGCTTCGTTGCCTTTCATTAATCTAAGTTCTTTCATTACTCTTATCTTTTGTTTAATAAATTTATACTTCGGTTGCTACTTTCACTCTGTAGACGGTGATCGCTCCGTCGGGGCAAACCACTGCACAATTGGTACAACCGGTGCAGTTTTCGTTGGTTACCATGGCGAAATGATATCCTTTGGAGTTAACTCCTTTGTTCATAGCGATTACATCTTCCGGACATGGCTCTATGCATAATTCACATCCTTTGCAGCGCTCAATGTCTACTACTATTGCACCTTTTACTTTAGCCATACTATTTTGATTTTTGATTTTTGATTTTAGATTTAAGATTGGGGGGCGAAATTAGTATTATTGATCAGATTACTTTATGATTTTCGTTAAATTTTTTCAAACGATACTCCAGATCGGGGAACTGTTCTCTGCTGACCAGTGATACACAGGCCCGCATGCCTTCGATGCGGCTGCTTCCGGTAATGGCCAATGAGATGGCGCTGATGCCATAATAAATAAGTTCTTCGAGCAGTTGTTCGCCGGTGAGGCCGGGATAGGAGAAGGTGAAATAGAATCCATCGGCCAGAGGCTCGTTTTCGTCGCGGTCGTAGACTATCTCAAAGCCATTGTCGAGGAACATTTTTTTCATGATCTTGGCTTTTGCGCCATACTCTTTTACATCGTGAACGAAATTGAACTCTCCGTCGTTGGCGGCTTTCAGTATAGCTGTCAGCGCATATTGGGTGCTGTGCGATGTGCCGGCGCTCAAGGAATAAATGGTTCCGAAAATCATGGCGCGACCAAAGATATCCGAATTGTAGAAACGTTTCAGATCGGGAGCCTGGGTGCTGAACAACTTGGGCGATATCACCATCATGCCAATACGCTGACCGGCATAGCTGAAGGCTTTGGAACTGGAAACGAATAAGAGATAGTTGTCGGTATACTTGGCTACGGTAGGCTGATGAGGTGCCACACCGGGTTTCGAATAGTCTTTACGGAAATCCATACCGAAGTAAGCCAGATCTTCCATCACCACTACATTGTATTTGTTGGCCATTTCGGCTATGATGCGCAGTTCCTTATCGGTGAAACATATCCACGAAGGGTTGTTGGGGTTGGAATATACCATGTTGGCAATGTTGCCTTTGGATAGGTAGGATTCCAGTTTGTCGCGGAGTTTTTCGCCACGGTAATCGTAGACATCAAAAGCTTCGTATTTGAGGCCAATGATGGCATGCTGCTGTTTGTGGACAGGGAAACAGGGGTCGAGGAAGAGGGTGGTGTCTTTTTCCTTATACATACGGTTGACCGTCATGAAGGCGGCATAGCTGCCCTGCATGGAACCAACGGTGGGTATACAATTCTCGGGATTGACCTCTATGTCGAGAAATAATTTGACAAAGCGGGTCATTTCTGTTTTCAGTGCGGGCAATCCGTCTATTTCGGGATATATGGCGGCACAGCCGTTCTTCAGCGCGGCTATCTCGGCCTGTATGCCCACTTCGGCAGCAGGAAGTCCGGGTACACCCATTTCCATGCGTATGAATTTCTTACCTGTTTCGCGTTCTATCTCGTTGATGAGCTTCTTGATCTCGCGAATGGTAGCCTTACCAATATTGGGAATGTTGCTGTTGGCTATCT
>CAZNRQ010000764.1:0-1952 GCA_964574845.1 uncultured Bacteroidales bacterium | reverse complement strand
GAAAGTGAGGTTTGCTGATTTTGAATTACCACCGCTTGGGTTTTATTACCAAAAACATCTTTGGTGCCGTTTTCGTATTTGATCATAAATACTTCGGATTTCAGTAGCGTGTAAGTTGGCCCGATAAGATTATCAGACATTTTGTATTTTATGGTTTCCGGTTCTACGTCAGTTACTTTTACCTGGATTTCTTCACCCGTTTTTTTGACAAGAATATCCTGAGAATATGCGCTATGGCATAGGACCATAAATATGACCACCAGGGCAGTCAGATAGAGTTGCTGTTTCATATTTTTGTATTTTTTAGTGTAAAAAAATTACAATACTACCCTTTGAACTAATTTTGTGATAACAAATATAGTACTTTTTTATGCCACCATCCGCCGCGGCGGACACAAAAACTATTTCCCGCATCCGTCAGCTGACGGGCACCAAGATGTTTTCCTGCATCTGCCTGCCAACGACAGTGCCAGCCGGAGTTTGCGGCTGTGTTTTCTCTTTATACGAAGTTGTTAAAAGATAAAGGGTATGATTCTTTTGGTTCGTTTCATATAGGCAGCGTACTCATCATAAACTGTTAACAGATTTTTTTCTTCGAAGATCATTCTGGCAAAAAGTCCCCCGGTTATCATAAGCACTGCTATCAAAGTTTGAATTTCGGGATAAGAGATCAGGGATGCCCAAAAAAAATAAATCACTGCAGCATAAATTGGATGCCTTAGCCATTTATAGGGACCGGAAGTAATGAGTTTACCTTCCGTAGTATTGGCTGCAGCATGAAAACTTCGGCGTCCAAAGGTTATTCTGGCCCAGATCATAAGTCCCATTGAACAAACTTGAATAACGATAGTAATTGGATTTTGCGATAAAACCGATTTGTTTTTGATTAGAAAAATTATTCCGAACACTGCTATTCCAAAGGCTATCAACGAAGCCGTTTTATACTTCTTAGTTTTACTGTCGTTTGTTGTCAGATTATCTTTTTGTAACATAGCAGCTAATGGGTTGAGTTGTTCACTACGATTTTCAATAGCTCAGTTTACACATAGCGTCACGGGTTTGGCTGCGTTCCATTATTTCACACATTTGCGCTTGCCGGTAGGAGTCCTTTTATGAGTGGTGAGATCGCAGCTTATCTCCTCGTAATATCCTCCGGCTTCCAGACCGGTTTCTTCGCAGGGAGGCAGCTGCAAACCAGCTACTCTGGCTTTACTCATAGGAATGTAATAGTGCAGATTGCCCTCCACTATCTCCGATTCGTCGAGAATGTTGTCAATGGAATCGGTCCAGGCCTGAAGGCGGATATCAAAAATAAAATTGCGCCTTAGGTTGCCTGTGCCTACATCCATAATAATTTTATCGCGGCAACATCCGAAAAAGTATTGCGCCGGATCGCTCAACGCCAGTTTTGTCTTACGCCCGCTTTGGTTCATGACCACAGTGATGTCTTCGCCTTCACTTTCGGTGCGGGGTTTGGCAATTACTGTGAAATCCTTATAGGCTATCACGCAGCTATCCGCGCATTCATTGCTCAGGCAGGCATCGGAGCCTTTCATGAGGAGATGAGGCGGACCAGCCATATGGGCATACTGTGGCGGTTGAGGCGACTGATGACCACAGGCCATAAGCAGTGCAGAGAGCAATAAACAAACATTTTTCATATCTGGTCTAAAATTACGATTTTCCATGTAACAGGGGATATCAAAAATAATACTTTTTTTTCGACACCAACCTAAAGGCCGGCAGGCAGGGGCACGAAGACACTAAGAAACACTAAGATATTTTCCTGCATTAGCAGGTGGAAGGACCATTGCCACTAGCCAAAAAGCCTTTCAGCCCATTCCTTTTCATTTTCATTCGTAACTTTTTTGCTTGTCCAAAAAAGTAACCAAAAAAAGACAGTCCTAACGAATGCTGCGGCCCGCTCTGAAAAAAACAAGAAAATCTAAAAA
>CAZNRQ010000763.1:0-1952 GCA_964574845.1 uncultured Bacteroidales bacterium | reverse complement strand
GGGTGTTAATCAAGCAGCTACCCTGTGGACAAAGACCGATGGGAAAGACAAGGATTTCAAGGAATTCTGCCTGAAGTATTATGCCGGAGATACTACTCAAATGAATCTTTTGTTCGAAAGATTGCAGACCAACTTTGAGATACTTTTCGGAAACTTCAACCGTATTAGTATTGGACTCAAGCGCCCCATGCATGTGGATGCAGGCGAAATGATAGCCGTGGATGATATTTTCGGAGCTTACGATCCTTATTCCCATCTTAATGATGATTTCTTTGCCGATAAGATCGCTTTTGTTACCATACTGAATTTCCCCTGTTATTCGCTGAAAGAAAAAATTGAACAAGGTCCGAAATGGACCCGCAAACAATGGGCTTATGCCCGTTTGGGAGATATGTATACTTCGCGCGTTCCGGCCGATGTACTCCAAAAGTTTTCGGATGCTACCGTGTCGGCAGATATGTACATTTCTGATTACAATATTTACATGGGTAATGTTTTGGACGAAAAGGGACAATCGCTTTTTGCGAAAGACATGAAACTGATAAGTCACTGGGGACTGCGCGACGAACTAAAAGCTGATTACCAGGGAGCCGACGGCCTGACGAAACAAAAGACCATTTACCAGATCATGTTGCGTATCATCTCGCAGGAAATACCTGACAGTGTGATCAACAATGCCAACGTTCAGTGGAATCCTTTTACCAATAAGGTTACCCGAAACGGGAAAGAAGTAAACAACACACCTGAACCCGATACACGTTATGCCAATATGCTCTCGATCTTTAACTCGTTGCAAGGTATTGACAAGTATAATCCGCAATATCCAACCTATATTCAGAGGAAATTTGAGCAGGAATACGAAATTCCACAGGCAGAAGTAGAAAAACTTTTCATACAATTCATCACTTCGCCGGAGGTGAAACAAGTAGCCGGTTTGATCAGTAAGAAACTGAATCGCAAGCTGCAACCTTTTGATATTTGGTATGATGGATTTAAACCCCGCAGCAGCATTTCTGAAGACGAACTTACCGCTAAGGTTCGTGAAAAATACAAATCGGTTGCCGACTTCCATAACGATCTGCCCAATATTCTGACAAAACTTCAATTTACGAAAGAGAAAGCCAATTATATCTGCTCGAAGGTGCAGGTAGATGCCGCCAGAGGTTCTGGACATGCCTGGGGCACACAAATGAAAGGCGATGTATCGTATCTGCGCTCGCGCTTCGCTAAAGAAGGCTGGAACTACAAAGGATACAATATTGCCTGTCATGAGTTTGGCCATAACGTGGAACAAACCCTTTCGATGTACGATGTGGATTATTATTCGCTCAATGGTGTACCCAATACCGCATTTACTGAGGCATTGGCCTTTATCTTCCAAAAACGAGATCTCGACTTGTTAGGCATAAAGAATAATGATCCCAATAAAGAATATTTCCAAACACTCGACAACTTCTGGTCGTGTTATGAGATCATGGGAGTTTCGCTGGTGGATATGAATACCTGGAAATGGCTCTATGAACACCCCAGGGCTACCAAAACGGAGCTAAAGCAAGCGGTAATAGAAAATGCCAAAGATGTTTGGAATAAATACTACGCTGACGTATTTGGTGTGAGGGATTGTCCCATCCTGGCCATTTACTCACACATGATAGATAGCCCTCTTTACCTTTCGGCTTATCCCATCGGTCAGTTAATACAATTCCAAATAGAAGGACAGATCAAGGGAAAGAATTTCGGTGATGAAATTATTCGCATTTTTACATACGGACGCACTATTCCTGAAGTATGGATGCAACATGCCGTTGGAAAAGGGATTTCGATAGATCCAATGATCAAGGCAACGGATGAGGCTTTGACGAAAGTGGGGAAATAATTGTACAATTATGCAATGATACAATTATACAATTTGTAGATTGAGATCATTTAATTAAAAAAATAAAGGCCTGCGC
>CAZNRQ010000762.1:0-1958 GCA_964574845.1 uncultured Bacteroidales bacterium | reverse complement strand
ATAAGACCATTAAAAAACCCGCTTAGTTATAACTAAGCGGGTTTTTTAATGGTCTGCTCTAAAATATTATCCATTCATAAACACCAGGAATTCTTCGTTGGTGGAAGTGAATTTCATTTTATCTTTAAGGAATTCCATGGCTTCTATGGGGTTCATATCGGCAAGATGATTGCGCAATACCCAAATACGTTGCAGGGATTCCTTGTCATGTAAGAGATCATCGCGTCGGGTACTGGAAGCAACCAGATCGATAGCCGGGAAGATTCGTTTATTGGATAGTTTACGTTCCAGTTGTAATTCCATGTTGCCTGTTCCCTTGAATTCTTCAAATATCACTTCGTCCATTTTTGATCCGGTTTCAGTTAGAGCGGTTGCAATAATGGTCAATGACCCACCATGCTCAATCTGTCGTGCAGCACCAAAGAATTTCTTAGGTTTTTGCAAGGCCGAGGCTTCCACACCACCCGAAAGAACTTTTCCTGACGCAGGTGCCACAGTATTATAAGCACGTGCCAAACGGGTAATGGAATCAAGTAAAATCATTACATCATGTCCACATTCGACCAGACGCTTTGCTTTTTCCAAAACTATATTGGCGATCTTCACATGGCGATCAGCCGGTTCGTCAAAAGTAGATGCTATTACCTCCGCATTTACACTACGTTGCATATCAGTAACTTCCTCAGGGCGTTCGTCAACCAGAAGAATTATGAGATAAACCTCGGGGTGATTATAAGCTACTGCATTGGCAATTTCTTTTAGGATCATTGTTTTACCTGTTTTGGGTTGAGCAACAATCAATCCTCTCTGTCCTTTGCCAATGGGGGTGAACATATCAATGATACGTGTGGTCATTGTCATTGCAGGATGACCTGTAAGTTTTAACTTCTTTTCGGGAAATAAAGGAGTAAGATGGTCGAAGTTCACTCGATCGCGAACGATCTCAGGACTTCTGCCATTTATATGCTCCACCTTAATAAGAGGAAAATATTTTTCGCCTTCTTTTGGAGGACGTATCCTGCCTTTTAAAGTATCGCCTGTCTTCAGCCCAAAAAGTTTGATCTGCGACTGGGAAACATAAATATCATCGGGAGAGTTCAAGTAGTTGTAATCGGAAGAACGAAGGAAACCATAACCATCGGGCATAATTTCGAGAACTCCTTCGCTGGAAACAATGCCATCGAATTCAAATGCATACTCAGGCTGTTTTTCCTTAGGCTGATTTTTCTTATTTTGAAAATCCCTTTGACCCTTTTCCTGATCAAGTGGTTTATTATCTTCATTTGTCAACGGTACAGACTGTATATCTTCGTTTTCATTCTCAGGTTTATTGATTTCATCCTGTTGAATATCTGTAATCTCTGATGATTTCACAAACTGAGTTTCTGATTCATTATTTTCAGGAGTAACTATTGAATCATTTTCATCGAGTGAGGGCAAAAGAAAATCGAATTTCTTGGCTTCCTCTTCGAAAAGTTCCTTCTGAGAAGTATTTTCTTTATGTGCGGCCGTTACTTTCTCGGCAGGTTTGTGAGGGGTTTTGTTTTCAGTCGAAATAATTGGCTTGCGATTCTCATCAGGATTGATTTGCTTTCTGGGCCTGTTTTTATTATGAGTACCGTAGGCGAACTTATGATTTTGGGTAAATGTTTTTTCAGTCAGAGGAGGTTTATTTTCTGCATCAGCCTGAGGAATCTCCGGTTTGTCAATACGGGTTCTTCTTTGAGTAACTTTACGACGGTTCTTATTGAAATCTTCACCGGGCTTGTTATCTGTTTTGGTTTCCAGGGGCTTTATGGCCTGGACGTCGAGAATCTTAAGAACAAGATCTTTTTTTCTAAGATCATCATAATCCGGAATACTTAATTTGTCTGCGATTTCCCTTAATTCGGGAATTGTCATTCCGTTAAGGTCGATGATGTTGTACATAAATTATACTTTACTAAATGTTATTTTTT
>CAZNRQ010000761.1:0-1959 GCA_964574845.1 uncultured Bacteroidales bacterium | reverse complement strand
GTAAATAGTTACTGATAATGTTAATGATTATCCCAGTCGGCAAGCCAATTAGATATGCAAATACTGGGTCGCTGAAAAGATTATGTTCTCCTTTTTTATATAAATAGTGAAATGGTTTTCCGTCATTTGGTTTTACAATAACTTCATAACCTTCGTTTCTAAGAGTTTTTATTAATTCGAGTGTACCTTTCGTAACAAGTTTTCTATTAGGAAATCTATTTTCATAAGGATTAAAAGATTCAATTTCTATTTGTTTCATTGGTTGAACTTTGAGTTTATTGCATAAATCCTATGTTAGCTGCTGTGCTTTCTTTTCGGGCGTTTCGTGATGTTTTCATTTCGTGCTAAAGTAAATAAATTTTTCTTAACCTTTCGCTGTTTGTGTAACCAGAACCGTCTACTGCAATAATGTCTTCAGTTAGTTTAATTGTCTGCCCGTTTTTTAATTTCATCTTTCCGTTCGTTGCGCTAATTACAGATAGTCCGTTAACCCTAAATGCAAAAGCAACATTTACTTTCTTCGCAAACTTTATTTTATCTGTCCTGAGTTTCTGTGTCCACCACTCCATTGAATTGTTAACTATTCTTGAATAGTCAGGATGATTTCTTTTTCCCGAATAGCTCATTGAAAAAGGAACTGTGTCAATAAGTAAAAAGTTTTCGTTAGCCAGCATCTTAAACGCTTGTTCGTTGTCTGTTGGAATTGAAGTGTATGGAAAAAATGCGTTCCATATTCTACGATGGTAATTGCTTTCTATTTGATTATAAAAGTATCTTGGTATTCCGCTGTCGCTCCAAGGTGCTGCCTCTGCAATTAAAATATTCTTAATTTCCTTTTCAGCCAAGCGGTCAAGGTTTCTTTGCCAACTTGTTTCAGTGCTTTTAAAAATTTCCTTTAAACGCTTTGTTCTGTTCACAACCTCTGTCTTCTCGAAAATATTTTCAAGAAGCGGTAAGTTCTGGTTAAATGTATTGTCGTCCATATTGTTTTCAAGTTCGTTTCGCTGCAAAGTGCGTTACGCGCGTTCGTAGCATTGCAGCTAACGTTCCGGGCCTTTGCATCCGCCAGTATTTACAGATAAGGTCGAGCGCACTCCGTCAGCTTCGGCTGGCGGAGCCGTCTACTCGATTAGGCACCTTTTGTAATTATTTTATAATGTTATCAAATTAAGGATCCTAATTGATTAATTATTTCAATTAAACTTTAATTCCATGCATAGCCTACTAGTATGTCCGAACAAGTCTCACATATCTTACATCGTCCTTTGTAAAACAACCACTTTCACCTCTTTCGAAACCTTTTATCCAAACGAAACCTGACAAATCCTTGTAATCTGTTGAACTAATATAAAATGCTGAATAATGCGATTTAAAACCACTAATCATACCTTTATTTTCATAAAGTAAATTGAGTTCTTCCTTTGTAGGCAATCTCCATCCGTTGCCTAAATCTTGACATATTTTATAAGCCTCATTAAAACTTAGGTAACCTAAATCTTTTGTCATTATCTCCAATTCTCCAATACGAATAGTAGATCTAATTAATTCAGCATACTTATCTTTTTTTTGAATTTGGACAGTGATTTTAGAATCTTCTTTTCGTTCTCTTTCCTTTCGTTCTAAAGCTTCTTTCTCTTTAAAATCTTTTGCTCTTAGTTCTTCAGCTTTTCGACTATCTTGTTTTTTCCAAAAACCATCCAGCAAATAACCAATGCCTCCTACTATTAAAAAAAATATTATTAAGCCACCCCAACCTGAACCTCCGTCATTATCATATCCAGGTTCACCTCCTTTTCCATTAACTCCACTTTGCGCACTCGCTGAAATTATAATGATTACCATTACAATGAAAACAAAACTTTTTCTTAACATAAGATATATTTTTTAATCATGCCTAACGTTTTCGGGCTTTGCGTTCGGGCGGGTTTCGGAGCACAAAACTGTCAACCTGCACTAAAC
>CAZNRQ010000760.1:0-1973 GCA_964574845.1 uncultured Bacteroidales bacterium | reverse complement strand
CGGTAGGTAATCTTCATGTCGAGAACCTGATTAATGTTTTTGCGCTGCTGTTCCGAATATCGCAGCATAATCGGATATTCATCTTCATTCTCTTTAAACTTCGAAACTTCCTTGCCATAGATAGCGTTGCGCAGTTCCATCCCGATCTGGGCTGTTGAAAGACCTTCGTGGTTGGCCCTGATACGGTCGACATTGACCATAATTTCTGGTTTGCTTTCCACAAAATCCGATTTCAGTTCATCGATACCTGGTATTTGCAGAGAATCGAGATATTTTTTAAAGTTTGCCGAAGTATTGATAAGCGGCATAATATCTTCGCAACTGATCTCAATATTGACCGGTTTGCCGGTAGGCGGGCCCATCTTGTTCTTTTGCACCGATATTTGGGCACCGGGAATATTTTTCACCGCATCTCTCAGTTTATTGATATATGGGTTGGTGAGTTCGCCATTGCGGAACTTATATTCTACAAAATTTATTGCAATCTTTCCACGGTTGCTCATAGCCGAGCGGTCCCATATACTTCCTTCGCCGGCACCGGCAGCAACATTGGTAATAATAGACTCCACTATAGGGTTGTTATTTCCTAGAACCGCAATCGCCTTTTTTTCAACCACACGGGCTACAGAATCGGTAACACGCTGGTCGGTTCCGACAGGCATATTGATAAAGACGTTGATGGAGTTAGCCTCATTATCGGGAAAAAATATCACTTTGGGTTTCTTCAAACCAACAATAAACATTGTGAGGATGAAGAGGGCCACAATGCCTCCCAAAAATGCCCAGGGTCTGTTCTTATGCAAAACCACATGCAAGGATTTTTCGTAGATGCGCAAAATCTTTGGCCACAACTTTTGCTGAAAACCCTTTATCAGATACTTCAACACAAATTCGTAATTTAAAATCATCAGGAAACAGAAAATCATGAAATTGCCTATTCCTATCCATCGTAAAATATAGCTCAAAATAGCGAGTCCACCAAAGATGATACCCCATTTGGCGAGCTTGCGCCAATTATATCTTTTTTCGTTTTCGGTGGTGTCGTATTCATGTTTCATAAACGAAACAGCAAACACCGGGTTGATTATATAAGCCACGAACAAGGAAGCAAAAAGAGTTAGAATCAAGGTTACCGGCAGGAAGTACAGAAACCTTCCGACCATGCCTGGCCAGAATGCCATAGGAAAGAAAGGTGCAAGGGTAGTGAGCGTTCCTGACAAAATGGGTGCAAACACTTCACCTGCGGCCGACTTGGCCGCTTTAACAATATCGGGTTCTTTGCGGTGTATGCGGTGTGTATTCTCTATGACCACAATAGCATCGTCAACCACTATCCCCAGAGCAAAAATAAACCCGAACATTACAATCATATTCATGGTAAATCCCAAACCAGGCATAATCAGATAAGCAATTAACATGGAAAGCGGCACCGACAAGCCCACGAAGAAGGCATTGGTGAAACCCATGAAGAACATCAACACCAGAATTACCAGAATAAAACCGATGATAATGGTATTGTTCAAATCCTCTAGTGTGTTTTTGGTGAAGCGCGACATATCGCCGCTTACATTGACCTTAACGTCGGGTGGGAAGCTGTTTGCCTTCAGGTCATTCATAATCACTTTTATTTGGTCGGCAGCTTCAATCAAATTCTGTCCCTGACGTTTAATAACATTCAGGGTGATTACATTTTGTCCGTTCAATCTCGAAAAGCTTTCCTGCTCCTTGAATCCGTCTTTTAGTTCGGCAACATCTTTCAGATACACTATGGCTCCCGTTGTTGATTTCAGGACGATATTATCCAGATCTCTGGCACTTTTAAATTCACCAGTCACACGTATGGTTCTTTTCATTCCGAAAGTTGAGATGTCTCCAGCCGAAACGGTTCTGTTTTCGGCAGCTACTGCCCTTTCCACATCCGACATGGTAACACCGGCTGCTTGCATCTTATACATATCAACATTGATTTGTAT
>CAZNRQ010000759.1:0-1980 GCA_964574845.1 uncultured Bacteroidales bacterium | reverse complement strand
AAAATTAATTAATTTTCCATTCGTTTTACATTTTTCCTGCATCACTGCTGATGCAGAGGCGCTGTTATAGGCTGGGGCTTTCATAATACTCTTGGTAATTCAGTGCATTCTAATCCAAAAGTAGCACTTGCTTTAATAACAAAATTCATTCTCTTTTCTATCGAATCATATTTCTCAGTCAAAGGCTGACATTTTCCTTCAACAAAATTTTCCGACCATTTAACATCATAAGGGAGACGTGTTTCTCCCTTCCTTTTATAATAGATTGCAACATTTTCCTCTTCAGTTGTCATACGTATCATGTAACAAACAGGCCAATATTTTCTTCGTAATTCAGATTTTGGTCTTATTAGTTCAATAAATTGATAATATGCTGTATTTTCAATGGTATCTTTATTGCTGACAATATATACAAAGCTTCGACTTCTATTTTCATTTGAAGAGTCCAAATTTAAGATATCATTATTATTTATTATGAAGTTAATAAAATCTTCGCTCTTAAAAGTAAGTAAATTATAGGGCTGTAATCCAATAAAAGGAGGATATTTTGACAATCCAATTCTTTCCTCACGCTTAATAGTTGAATCTAAATTTTCCGTTTGCTTTGTTTGGTATAAATAGACTCTATCTGTAGAATCAAGAATTATTACAAGATTTGAATACCAATCAAAGCCAGGCAATTGCGGTGGAACTTTTTTAAAAAATATGGGGTTGCTAAAATCATTGTTTTTATATAGTTCAGTTGCAATACAAACTGAATCCTTTGAAATGATAAAATATTCCTTTCTATCTTTACCATTTTTACAATTAGTTAATGCAATCAGAGTAATAATTAGAAGTGTAAAGGAATAATATTTTCTCATTGTTTGTGTCTTACGGCCCCGTGCTTGGGCCAGTTGCTATTCAATAACTAAAATACGAAAGTTTTGTGATGTCGTGTCATTTTTCTTCATCTGTCGAGTCAGGTCAAAACGAAAGTAAAAGTCCCCAGAAACCGCTCTGCAATTGGCCTAAGCACGTGTTATGCAGCGTATTTTTTACTTCTCGTCTGTCCCGTATTCACATTTGAAAAGTTTTGAGGGCAAGTAATATCTTTGTCCACATGGATTTTCAATTAAAATATTAGTTATTTCGATTCCCTTGAAAATAGTATTATCCAGAAAATCTTTGTGTTTTTCAAATGTAATCGGAGATTCTCCTGATTGATAAACGTCGTCACCATTAATAAAATACGTATAAGATATCACCTTATAGTTTGTCAAAATTGAAATTTTCCTTTCTTCTTTCGATTCAGAATGGTTGTCGTTTATGAGGATTACTTGCAAAGAGTCTTTTGATTTGAAAAATGATTTAGTAATTAAACCCTCTGGCCCTTTTATATCAACTTCTATATAATAAATGGAATCATTCAAATTACATGTGTCTATTTTTAATTTCTTACCTTTTTCATAAGTAATGATGCAGTCTAATTGTCCACCTTCAACAAAATAATAACAGTCCCCATCGAGGGTGTCATTGGTGTAATATTCAATACAATCAGTATATCTCCATGGAGTGAAGGTTTTTTTCATACCGTCTTTCTTGCCATTTTTATAATTAACAATACTGTCAATGTCACTGCGATAGTAGGAATAATAGGTAAATTTCCCGACCCTAAGACCATTTAAATATTTTCCTTCCATTTTTATACTTCCGGGATAATATTCTTTGTAATAGCCTGAAAACGGTATCTGTTCACCTTTTTTATAAATTGTGTCATGTTTTTTATCAATATCCATTTTACAATCAACCTGAGACAAGACTATCGTCTGTGGCAATGTGAAAAAAACCAGTATGAAAATGTTTTGTAACTTCATGTTAAAAATATGCTGAATAACGTTCCGGGGCCTTACACCAGGCAGGTATTAATTATCCCACCCTTTCATCCCCGACCATAAAATTAATTAATTTTTCATTCGTATTACATTTTTACTGCTGCAC
>CAZNRQ010000758.1:0-1985 GCA_964574845.1 uncultured Bacteroidales bacterium | reverse complement strand
TTAATTTTGTAAAAAAAAACCTTGAAAACCCTTATTGTTTCGTTGCTGTTGGCATGGTTTGCCGCCGTTCTGCCCTGTAGGGCACAGTATCACATTACTTACCAGGTAAAAGGTCTGGACAACTCAATGGTGACACTTTCCTCGATTCGCGGCAAGGTGCATACCCCCATCGATTCGGTTTTTTCGGAAAAGGGTATCATCAGGTTCAACAGCGAAAAACCGCTTCCGGTTGGCGTCTATCGCATCGATTTCGGCAAAAACCTGTTTACCGATGTCATACTCAACCACGAAAATGTGGTGATGCAAAATGATATGGAGAGTCTGCTCGACGATCTGGTGGTTTCGGAATCGAACGAAAACAAGATATATTACGATTACTGGCGAACCTCGCTTTATATCAACGATTCAATCGACCTCATATCCGAGATGGGTCAAAGTATTTATGAGGCCAACAATAAAGTGATGAACTCGGAACTGGATAGTATGGCGAAAAAGGCATTCCGTCTTCAGACCTATTTAGATCAATACACCCAAACGTTGATTGATAAAAGCAAGGGTATGTATGTGCAAAAACTATTGCTTGCCTATCAGGAACCAGATTGGGGTGCATACAAAATGACTTCGAATGCAAAAAAATACAAATCACGCAAAGAATTTCTAAAAGAACATTTTTTCGATCACGTAGATTTTAAGGACTCCACTCTGCTCAACTCCGAAGTATTTTATGTGCTTTGCACCGACTACCTCACTAAATATGTAGACCCCGAATCCGATTCCAACTATTGTAAAGCGGTTGATTTTATTTTGAAGCAAACCACCCACAGCTCTCCGGTTTATAAATATATTTTGACATTGCTGATCAACACCTACGAAGACAGCGAATGGGAAGCTACATTTGTGCATCTGGTCAACGATTATTTGTTGAAAGGCCATGCGCCTCAGGCCGGCTGGGAACAAACCCTGGCGAAACGTGCCGCCACCATCCTAAAACTACGTCCGGGCAATAAGGCCCCTGATTTTACTTTGGAAAACAGCAAGGGGAAGTCAGAGAATCTTTATGGTATTAAATCGAAAGTTATTTTATTATTGTTTTGGTCGTCCACTTGTCCGCATTGCGAAGAGGCAATGCCACAGATACAGGATATTTATAAGATGTATCATCCCCGGGGATTGGAAATCGTAGCCGTTTCGGTCGAAACGGACAAAAAAGCCTGGATGGAAGCCATCGTAAAAAATAATATGACATGGGTAAATGTCTCAGATTTTAAAGGTATGGCAAGCCCGGTCATCGAAAATTATAATGCTTACAGCACTCCTACTTTTTTTCTGTTAAATGCAGACAAAACCATTTTGGCTCATCCTCAATCACCCAAAGAGATGAAAGAAAGCCTCGACAAGGCTCTGGCGAATTAGACAGTAAGGTCGTTTTTGATGTTTTTTAGGATTATTTCAGTGGCTCCCGCACTGTCTCTGACAAAATTGCAGCAAATATCTGAGCAGGATTTTCTGAAATCATTCTCATTTTGTAATTTGAGCAAGGCTGATTCAAATTCGTGATAGTTGGCTACTGGGAAAGCCCCGCCCAAAGAGATAAGGTCGATAATTTCCTGGAATTTGTGATAATTCGGACCAAAAACAATAGGCACTCCAAAAGTGGCTGCTTCCAGAATATTGTGCACGTTTTTTCCGAATCCTCCTCCGATATAAGAAAAGCCGGCATACTGATATAAGTGCAGCAACATCCCTATATTGTCGATGATAAGCACCCTGGCATTTTCAACCTTCTCCATTGTCGCATCGGAAAGTTTGACCGAAACTGCTGAAATCGCAGTTTGGAGTTTATTATTACGTTCCGATTCTATCTCGTGAGGTGCGATGATGTATTTAATATTGGAAGTGTTCTGATTAATAAAGCGGATAAGCATTTCTTCGTCGGGTGGCCAGGTACTCCCGGCTATCAAAACCAAAAAGTCTTTAGCAAAAGC
>CAZNRQ010000757.1:0-1986 GCA_964574845.1 uncultured Bacteroidales bacterium | reverse complement strand
CCTATGTTATTAATAATTTAACAAATAATACTTGGATTATATGATTAATAAATTCTTTGTATTTAATGACTATAAAGACTTAAATAAATAATATCTTTATTTATTATTAATCGCTTAATTATTAATATCTTCAATGATTATAAATACTTAAATAAATGATATCTTTATTAATAACATAATTACCAGAATTAAATCGATAGTTAGCCTTCATATCAATACCCACTCTAGCCCGCATGAATACTTAATTTAATCAATCAGTTAAATAAAACTATCTCGCTAATATTATGTACGGACTTAATCACCAGTACAAACCACACAACCCAACCTTTATTAGCGAGGAAACAGACTATGAAACACAATAACCCTCCATCAATACAACATAACAACAGTGCAACTTCATCCCTATCCACCAGTGACACATTAACAACTAATAGCCACCAGAACGCAAATAACTTTGAAAATAATACCGACTTATTTCAACAAGGACTCTCAAGTAGTAACCCACAGAAAAATCAAGTATCAAAAACCCAATGGTATCCAGACAGAATAACGCGTGCAGTACAATTCCACACACAAAAGCGTCAATTAACCTTAAAACAATACCTGACTGAAATTTACAAGGACTCTCGTAAGGATCTGCTATTAGAGCTGGAAAAGTTTGTTAACGATGTCATTACCAGTGATGGCCAGCCATTTACCCTCAGATCCTCATCAGGTAATCAACGGATTTATATGCCTAACATGCTAGCAAAACTGTACTATTCAACGTTGCTTGAATTTATTTGGCTCCTATCAACTTTACCCCCGGACTATGAATACAGTGAAGTCATCAATACCTTAACAAGGGGTTGCCACGACATGAACTTGATGAGTTTAGTCGATGAACCTCTTCATAACCTACGAGAATGGAGCTCTCCAAAACGACACATCATCGTTGATAATTCACCACCGGTTGCTGAACGATTTAATGCTCTTGTCCAACTAATACGTCACGATTGGCAAATAAATAATTGCCAATTTAAGTTGAATCAGCGAAAAAATGAATCTAACAGACGTTATCGCGAATACTGCGAGTATGTCGATGCACTATTCGAAAAATACGCGCGACTACTGGTGTTACGTATTGACCTGTCTTATGACAAATGCTTCACCTATTCAAAAACACTGAATGATATGCAACAGGACTTGGATCGTTTATTTGAAAACAAGCGGCATAACTCCATCTTCAGTGAAATGGCAGGTCACATGTTGAAAATAGAATTTGGAATTGAAATAGGCATTCACTGCCATCTAATTATTTTTTTGGATGGCTCCAAAAGAAACTATTCTAGCTCCGTTCATTTCGCACAAGAGATTGGAGATTATTGGAATACCACTATCACAAGAGGTCAGGGAGCATACTGGAACGTTAATAACGATGAGAGTCATTATAAGAATCTAGGCACCCTGGGCATTGGGGTTATTAATCACAATGACACCGACCTACGAAACAATCTAAGAGAGAGTGTTATTAAATACCTCTTTAAAACCAAGCAATGTATTAAGCCAAAATTTGGTGATAAGATTAAACTTTTGCGAAGAGGGGACTTTCCTCAGATCGATGATGTAAAACTCGGTAGGCCTCGTAAAATGGTGCCTAATGAACCCGAAGAGTGAGCATAACTGGTATAGGTAGGGTATAGAATATTGATCAAAGCTAACTTAAAATAATTCAAAACATCTACTAGTTTAAACAATTTAAAAAGTCCGGCATTAAGCCGGACTTTCAGATAAGAATTGTTTTCAATTACAATTGGTATTGTCATGATTTTGAATTTTTAAAAAAATCTATTTTGTAACTATTCAGCGTAAATTTTAACTATAAATCAATTTGTTAAGACACATACTTTTGACTGTTAAATTATTAACTTATTGAATAAACCAGTCTTTTATTTATCAGCTTAAATTGCTTTTTCGAAAACCCAATGATTTTGAAAGGAATAATAC
>CAZNRQ010000756.1:0-1986 GCA_964574845.1 uncultured Bacteroidales bacterium | reverse complement strand
TATGTAAGGTATGTATTCATATATGTTTACATATATAACTGCAGGAATAGGATTAATAAATCAGAAAAAACTTGAAAATTAAATTGGGGGGAATTAATTGATAGATATTAATTTGGAAATGTTTAAAATGATAAACGGATTTGCTGGCAGGATTATGCTTCTGGATAAAAGTATGATAGTATTGTCAACATTCATTCCAGTTTTATTTATGATTTCTCTGATTGGATTTTACTTGTATGGAATAATTAAGAAAAGTCAAATGGTTAGAATCTCAGTTGTAAATATTTTAATATTCACAACTATAAATTTATTAATAAGTTACATCATTGGCTTAGTGTATTTTGTGCCTAGACCTTTCATAGGAAGCAAGGTAAATCTACTATTCAATCATATTCCTGATGCCTCGTTTCCAAGCGATCATGCTGTTGGAACCATGAGTATTGCCATTGGTATTTATGGAGTTAACAAGATATTTGGGAAACTACTAATCGCAATTTCCATCTTCGTGGGTATTTCAAGGGTATATGTTGGGCACCACTATCCATTTGATGTAATTGGTGGTTATTTAATTGTATTATTAATGAATGTGATATATAGCAAGACAATTAGAAGAAATGTTTCAACTTTATATTTAAAGGTAGAAAAGTTATTATATGCGTCAATCAAGGTATAAATAATTTCATTATTGGAAATGAACTTATGGAGGGAAATGAATGGAAATCGTATCGTTAATAACACGACTAATTTGGCTCAGTAGTTTTATTTTAATAATATATTTTGCTTATTATACAATTATTTCACTATTTTCCTTAAAACCAATTCACTCAAATCCTCATAGCGAGCCAATCAATAGGTTTGCTATAATAATACCCGCGAGAAATGAAGCAAAGGTAATTGGAAATCTAATTCAGAGTTTGAAGCGGCAGAATTATCCATCGCACCTATTCGAAATTATTGTTGTTACGAATAATTGTACTGACAATACAAAACAAGTGGCGCTGGAAAATGGAGGAACAGTTGTAGAGTGCACTGATAAAGTCTCTTCAAAGGGAGAGGTTTTATCATTTATCTTCCGCGAGATTTCCAATCATGAAGATTCATTTGATGCCTGCTGTATTTTTGATGCAGACAACCTAGTGGAGCCTGACTTTTTAAAAGAGATGAATAACGCAATATGCGCCGGAGGAAAAGTAGCTCAAGGTTACCGTGACAGCAAGAATCCTAATGATTCCTATATTTCCGCATGCCATTCAATTTACTACTATTCCGTAAACAGACTGTACAACCACGCAAGAAGTGCTATTGGCTTATCAGCAATAGTAAATGGAACTGGTTTCATGCTTTGCATGGATGTGTTAAAACAATTGGAAGGTTGGAATACAGTTACCATGACAGAGGATCTGGAATTCTCAGCTTTGTGCGCTTTGAATGGCTTCAAGATACACTGGGTTCCAAAAGCACATTTTTATGATGAACAGCCTATTACTTTTGCTCAGTCGTTTACACAAAGAATGCGTTGGTCAAAAGGAACTATGCAATGTTTTGGAGTGTATTCTGGTAAACTTGTAAAAAAGGCCATGGAAATCAAAAGTGTTCGCCCACTGGATATTATATATTTATTTGTCGCACCCTGGATACAAATATTAAGCTTTGTTTCTTTGATTGCAACACTTATCCTTACGTCATATAAAATACATTACCAGCTTTTCCCTCAGACGGATCTGTTTTTCAGAATGTTTATTTCTTTTGATGGGTCATATATGATTCCAACATTCATTGCAATGATGGTTGTCATTATGGAGAGAAAAAATGTTCGAAAATTGATAAAAGGAATTCTAACAATGTGGTTTTTTATTATCAGTTGGATACCTATAAATTTAATATGCATTGTCAAAAGTTCAGTTGCCTGGCACCCCATTGAACATACAAGAAATATCTCAATTCATGAGCTTAAAACATCAATTAATAATGAATTTGAAGGGATTT
>CAZNRQ010000755.1:0-1994 GCA_964574845.1 uncultured Bacteroidales bacterium | reverse complement strand
ACCTTTACTTTATTTATTACTAATTCTGGATTATTATAATCCCATTTTTCTGATTTCATTAATTCTTGATCTGCATCATCATAAAAATCATCCAATTCTTTTGGTGTATTTGCACCAAGTAATTCATATGCTTTTCTTATCGGACTTATTTCAATATTAAATTGTTGGGGCAGTTTTTCCATATCTAAATTATAACCCGCAATCATTTTAATTGAAAATAATTAATATAAATTGGTTAAATTGAATGGGGGGATAGGGAAGTAGGTTATCGAATTAATTCTGCTATAATTGAGTTATGGAAAAAAAGATTATCAAAAAAGAAGTAGTTATCTATCAAGCAAAGAACGGAGCAATCGAGCTACGGGGTGATTTTACACATGAGACCGTGTGGGCAAATCGTATGTAAATGGCGGCAATGTTTAATGTAAATCCACAAGCAATCTCAAAACACATTCAAAATATTTACAATGAGAATGAGTTAGAACGAAAGGCAACTAGTTCCAAAATGGAACTAGTTCAAAAAGAAGCAGGAAGACAGGTACGCCGTGAAATAGATATATATAATCTCGATATCCTGATTGCTGTTGGTTATCGAATAAATTCCGTTGTTGGTACAAAATTTCGTAAGTGGGCGACCAAAACACTTCGTGAATATATTATTGATGGTTATGCAATTAATAAGAAACGAATTGCTGTAAATTACACCCAGTTTTTAGATGTAGTCGATAGTATCAAGAAGTTATTACCAAGTGAGTCGGTGCTTGACCCAAAGGATGCAATAGAACTAGTATCACTTTTTGCGGACACATGTCTATCACTTGATGCATATGATAGAGATGCTTTACCAAAAGGTACATTAACAAAGAAGAGAATTGATGTAACAGCGGAGAAAATATCTAGTGGTTTGCACAATTGAAATTAGAACTTATTCATAAGTTCGAGGCGACAAGTATTTTTGGAATGGAGAAAGTAGAAGGGTCTATATCTGGAATAGTTGGTAATGTGATGCAATCTTTTAACGGAAAAGATCTCTATGAGAGTGCTGAAGAAAAAGCTTCGCACTTGTTATATTTTATTGTCAAAAATCATCCTTTTATTGATGGAAATAAAAGAAGTGGAGCTTTTGCTTTTGTGTGGTTTTGAAACAGGCCAATATATTGGATATATCTAAAATAACACCTTCTGCACTTACAGCACTTACCATTCTAGTTGCAAGTAGTGATCCAAAAGATAAGGAAAAAGTTGTGGCTTTGATCCTGAATCTTATTACAAGGAAATAATTTGCTCCAGCGGCAGGGATCGGTCACGGATAATTTTCTGCTGAAAATTTCCTCGACCCCGACTCAGGCACCTTCGTGCCTTCCGTCTTTCTCACCCTGCCCAAGCAGTAAAATAAAAATAAGCCCTGAAGGGCCATTTTTATTTTATGCTCCCCAGTTTACATATTTACCGAACTGACGAGGGTATATGAAATGGTTAAATTTAGTAAAGAAAGGATGGGGTAATTAATATAATCATGATAAAATACCGACGTGAATAAAATAAATATTTACATTGATGGTAATAATTTATATAGAGGAGCCAAGGAACTTGGTTTTGATATTGACTATAAAAAGTTTCGCGGATGGCTTAGACAAAAATATAATGTAAATAATGTCTATTTATTTATTGGATTAGTACCAGAAAGAGTAAAATTTTATGAACACCTACAGGAAAGTGGTTTCATTTTAATATTTAAACAAACTGTTTCAGTTGGAGGGGTAATAAAAGGTAATTGTGACGCAGAACTTGTTTTGAAAGCAACTTCTGATTTTTATACTAAAGCATTTGATAAATGTTTTCTAATCACAGGTGATGGAGATTTTGGATGTCTTGTAGAGTTTTTATCAGCTAATTCTGCACTTTCTGGTGTCATCGCGCCAAATGAAAAGAAGTGTTCAATTTTATTAAAGAATAAGAATATTGAAATTACTTTCCTTAATGATCAGTATCAT
>CAZNRQ010000754.1:0-1995 GCA_964574845.1 uncultured Bacteroidales bacterium | reverse complement strand
AATTAATATTGCTGTAAAAGAGAGTGGCGCCGATCCCGATAACAATCCCAAACTGCGATTGGCTATTTCCAATGCCAAGGGTGCCAATATGCCCAAGGAAAATGTATCGCGCGCCGTGAGCAAAGCTTCCGATAAGGATGCTTCCAACTATAATGAGGTCACCTACGAAGGTATGGGGCCCAATGGGGTCGCAATTTTTATAGAATGTGCAACCGATAACATTCAGCGTACCGTGGCAAACATTCGTTCGTATTTCAACAAACATGGCGGAAACCTCGGGACCAATGGCTCATTGAGTTTCATTTTCGATCGCAAAGGTGTGTTCCGCATCCCTAAAGGAACCATAGATGCCGATGAGTTCGAGATGGAAGTGATAGATGCCGGAGCAGAAGATATTGCCTATGAAGATGATTCAATAATTGTTACTACGGAGTTTGAGAGTTTCGGTTCCATGCTGAAAAAGCTGGAAGAAATGAAGCTGGAAGTGGAGAGTGCCGAACTGCAGCGTATCCCCAAGACTTTTGTTACCCTGGATAAAGAATCCGCACAAAAGGTTCTCAAACTGGTCGATATTTTCGAGGACGATGATGACGTACAGAGCGTATTTCACAACCTCGAGCTAACCGACGAGTTGATGGCCGAGCTTTAATTTTTAATTGGAATATAATTTGCATGAACCTCCCGCACATCAGGGAGGTTTTTTTTTGTAATTTTGTTTTATGAAGAAACTGGTAATAATATTTAGCGTGTTTTTAGGACTTGCCACAGGCATTTCAGCTCAGGATATGAATAAAAAAGTGTTTGACGAAAAGTCCCAGACAGATATACTAGTGGGCAATTGCACCCGCGAGGGATTGTTGGGTGTTGAGTTTGCCAACAGTTATAACGAAGAGTATCCCGCTTATAATCCCAACGGCGATGTCATCATTGCCCTGAAGGAAAAAGTAAAGGGAGTAAAGTGTGTTATTGTTTTAGGCACATGGTGCGGCGATAGTAAGGAGCAGGTGCCCCGTTTTCTAAAGATCGACGATCTATTAGGCAATCTATTTGAAGAATTGAAAATCATCTCCGTCGACCGCAACAAAGAAGCTCCCGAGATGAACATCAAGGAAAAATATCTTATCGAAAAGGTTCCCACCTTTATCTTCTATCGTGGAGATACCGAGATAGGCCGTATCACCGAAACCCCTAAAGAATCTCTCGAAAAAGACCTGCTGGAGATTCTAAAGGCTAAATAATCTTTTTCAGTATCTCGCTTCTTTTCTCCTCATATCCCGGTTTGCCGAGCAAAGCGAACATATTATTTTTATAGGCTTCCACTCCCGGCTGATCGAAGGGGTTCACGTCAAGCATATATCCGCTGATGCCGCAGGCAAATTCGAAGAAATAGATCAATTCGCCCAGGGTGTATTCGTTCAGTTCGGGCAGGGTCAGGTGCAACACCGGAACTCCGCCATCGTTATGGGCAATAGTAGTGCCCAGAGCAGCCATTTTGTTTACTTCATGAATTGACTTGCCGGCTATGAAGTTCAGTCCGTCAGAATCATTTTCCTCAAAAGGAACGGCCATAGTCCGGTTGGGCTTCTCGATTTGAAGCATGGTCTCAAAAATAACCCTGAGGCCATCCTGTATGTATTGCCCCAGCGAATGCAGGTCGGTACTGAAATTCACCGAAGCTGTAAATATACCTTTATGGTCCTTGCCTTCGCTCTCTCCGAAAAGTTGTTTCCACCATTCCGAGATATAGATCAGGTTGGGCTGATAGTTCACCAATATTTCCACCGGTTTGCCCGCTCTATACAGAGAGTTGCGGATTGCAGCATACAGACAGGCAGGATTCTGTTCCATGTCCGAAGTTTTATAAAGCTCTTCCTGCATGTGGGCAGCACCCTGTAGCAGCTTTTCTATGTTAAAACCAGCCACGGCAATGGGCAATAAACCCACCGGTGTTAGCACTGAATAACGGCCGCCAACATCATCAGGAATGGTATAAGT
>CAZNRQ010000753.1:0-1996 GCA_964574845.1 uncultured Bacteroidales bacterium | reverse complement strand
GATTATTACTTCGTAATACTTTTAAGGCAGCTATTTTTTTAAGTATACCCTACTTAAATTATTTTTTCATTCTAACCTTTCTAACTAAAAAATACCCGTGAATAGGGAGCTAATCATAGATTCTGGCCCTTCTGAAGTTGTAATTGCCCTTCTTGAGAATAAAAAACTTGTTGAACTACACAAAGAGAAAAATAACAATTCTTTCTCTGTTGGTGACATTTATCTGGGAAAAATTAAAAAGATAGTCCCCGGATTGAATGCTGCTTTTGTGGATGTTGGATACGAAAAAGATGCTTTTTTGCATTATCTCGACCTCGGACCACAAATCAACTCGTTGCTAAAATATACCAAGAGTGCCATTGTAGGTAAGGCCATCCCTATTACCGAGGACTCATTTAAACCGGATATCAATATTGAAAAATCCGGAAAAATTGCGAGCATACTAAGTACAGGATTAGAAATCCCTGTGCAGATAGCCAAAGAACCTATTTCGACCAAAGGACCCCGAATTACTTCGGAAATAGCTATTGCCGGACGTTATCTGGTTTTAGTTCCTTTTTCCGACAGGGTTTCTGTTTCGCAAAAAATCAAGAACAACGAAGACCGCAATCGTTTGAAGCGATTGGTGATGAGCATCAAACCGAAAAACTTCGGTATCATTATCCGTACTGTTGCCGAAAACAAAAAAGTGGCCGAATTGATTGCCGACCTGGATGACCTTACACAGAAATGGGATTCGCTGGTGCAACGACTGGAAAATGCCAAATCACCAAAGATCATATTAAGCGAAATCGACCGTACTTCGGTTATTTTACGTGATCTGTTGAACGAGACTTTCAATAGTATTCACGTAAACGATCCCGGAATTTTCGAAGAGCTAAAGGCATTTATTAAAACCATTGCTCCCGATAAGGTTGATATCATTAAGCTTTACAAATCGAAAGAACCGGTTTTTGAACATTTTGGTATCGACAAACAAATTAGGAATGCTTTTGGGAAAAAGGTAAACTTTAAAGCCGGAGCCTACCTCATTATTGAACATACGGAAGCTATGCACGTGATTGACGTGAATAGCGGACATAAAAGCAATGCGGAAAATAATCAGGAAGCCAATGCCATGGAAGTGAACATGGAAGCTGCTGCTGAAATTGCCCGCCAGCTAAGATTGCGCGATATGGGTGGCATCATTTCCATAGATTTCATCGACCTGCATCTGGCCACCAACCGTCGTTTGCTGTTTGAAAAGCTGAGCATGGAAATGAAACCGGATCATGCCAAACACACCATCCTTCCCCCCAATAAATTTGGTGTAGTTCAGATCACCCGACAAAGAGTCAGGCCGGAAACCAATATCCAGATTCTGGAAAAATGTCCTTCCTGCGAAGGAACCGGGGAGATCAGAGCCAGTATCTCGATTATTGAGGATATAGAAAATCAGATCAATTACCTTTTGAAAGAACAGAATGAATCGAAGATAAGCATTACGCTTCATCCATTCTTATATTCATACCTGACCCGAGGTCTTATTTCGATACAGACCAAATGGAGGTTCAAATTCAAACAAAAGATCAGCCTTTCGCATTCGAATAGTTACCATTTCCTGGAATACCATTTTTTCAATAAGAATGGTGATGAAATTAAAATTTGACCGTATTATTCAACAAGGCTACCGGCCCCATCTTTATTAACTTATTATCTATCCCCTTTGGGGATTTTTTTTTGCGTTTAATTTTCCTTGTGCAGATTAAAATTTCAAAAAGGAATAGCCGACACTGATTTTTATTACTTTTACTTTTCATTTTAGTTTTTGATTATTAACTCACAAAAAAAATCCGATCATGAAAAGATTTGCCTTATTATTATTGATCCCAATGGCTATGCTTGCAACCATGAGTTGTCAGAGGCCAATAAAAATTAAGAAAACTATGAGCTCAGTGAAAGAAGCTACCATCGATTCGACCATCAACCATCTGGTGAAACAATATGGCGAACAGGA
>CAZNRQ010000752.1:0-1999 GCA_964574845.1 uncultured Bacteroidales bacterium | reverse complement strand
GTCTTGTACTATACCCATTTCCAACTTAAGCCCGTCTGGCAAAGCCAACTCAATGTGACCTTTTTCCAAAAGGTGGGCGATCAAAAGACTCTGAATTTTCCTTGACTTATCCATTAACTCTCCCTTCAAAAACTGAGAATTCGATGCGTTGCACATCAATGGTATTTACTTATGTCATTGAAAGAAAAACTGTTATTAATCAATAAAATCTTACTTGACTTGATGACATATATGAATATTCAAAACCTTCATATTTTTGTGTAACTGTCTGTTCCACAGGAGATGGGATTGGTCGCCCTTTACAATCCAAGGTAATTGTCCAACAATAAATTTTACGATTATCCTTTAAAAACTCTACCAGACCAAGATTGTGATTTCCAAGAAATTTTCTAGCTATCTTAACAACGACGCAAAATGGCAAAAAAGCTGTATTTTTGCCAAGTATCTGCACTGTTTCAGATATGTGCGTGCGATAATCTGCCCTGCTAAAATGTACTACTATTTCATAACCATCTACAACTACCTCTTGAGTTTTGATGATATTGAGATCGTCTTCTAGTTTAGGATCGGCCTGTGGATAATTGTATGGCGTTAATTGTTCGCCAACAGTTCTCATACGGGCCACAATCATATCCAGTGTATTATTCATACTTATTATGTATCCTTCGCCCGGTACGCTTTATCTCAACTATGCCACTTTTTCACTATTAATATAGTTTGATAATTGTTCAAAAGAAACTTTCCTAGCAGCTTTCGACCATGTACTGGTAAAAAGAGGAGTATCCCCGCACATGTGCTTGCTCAATCTATCAATAAACCACTTTTTAACCTTTGATAACCTTGGACATAATTTTCCTTCAAATTTCATAAAAGAAATTACATCTTTAAAGTCAAGCCAACATAATCCGGTCCACTGGTTATTGCTAAGATATTGGCTCGGCATACCTTTTTTCTTTGCCATTTCTATGAAATGCAATAAAAAATAAATCCAGTTTTCTGCATCTAATTCACTCAAACACATCATATCTTCTGCTATTCTAAATTCTATGGTATCTCGATTACCCTTACAATAATGATATGCATTGATAGTAAAATACTTATGAGAACCAAGGGTTTTAATCAAATCATAATAAGAATAATTAAAATCATGCTCAAAAATTGAAGAAATGCCAATTTGCTGACAGTACCGATTCACCTTACGATGAAAAGGCATGGCATCTAGCAATACCGCTTCACATTTTATCCACCAAGCCAATACAGCCCCCATTTCTTCCTGACTGAGATCAGAAACGTCCATATGAACATGAAATCCACACCTATTGTCAACATGAACTTTGGGATTAGCCTTCAAGATTGAAATTAAATTAGCTATTTTTCTAGCCCCTCGTGTACCCTTCATAATAGGAGAACATATCTCGATGCCGCAGCTACTATCCGGCTTAATTACCCACTGCATGTTATTATGAGTCAAGTGCCATTTATTTACCATTACCTCCTCGGCAGTGCCTTCCATGACAGTAAGGGCCACATCATCGATTCCAACCGGCATTTCATTGCCAGCTAATCTATTTTGCTTGAAATCCCTGTTGTCATAAGCACATACTTCTAACTCAACCCCAAACCTTCTATTTGAATTTAAATTGACAAAATTTTCTTGGTTCATAGATTCATTGTACCATTTTTGCTATAATATACAAACTATGAGAAAAAAGAACTATCGCTGTCTTCTTGTTCAAACATCGGACAATCGTAAATTTTTCACACATGAGAAAAACTACAAGCAACTTGTAGAGTTTGCAAGCATATGCAACGCAAACATCTCACTGGTTAATGTTCAAGATGCGGAAATTCTCGATCTTGGCTCATTAGCCTCTGCTATTTCAAACACGTCATTCGAAACCACTGAAGCCGCTCAATACGAATTAATCGAAACAAAAGTGGAAAAATCAAAAAAGAAAACCCATCGATATACCGAAGAAATCAGAAAGCACATTTATTC
>CAZNRQ010000751.1:0-2012 GCA_964574845.1 uncultured Bacteroidales bacterium | reverse complement strand
GGCTACAAGTAAAGGAACGCTCAAAAACGGTATGACCTACTATGTGAAATCGAACGCAACTCCCAAAAACAGGGCAGAATTGATGCTTGTCGTATCGGCAGGTTCTGTTCTTGAGGATCCGGATCAATTGGGAATTGCCCATTTTTGCGAGCATATGAGTTTTAATGGGACAAAGAACTTCCCAAAAAATGAACTCGTCAAATATTTTGAATCAATAGGAATGGAATTTGGTCCTGAGATCAATGCCTATACTAGCTTTGATGAAACTGTTTACATGATTAAAGTTCCCCTAGATAAGGAGGAATACATACAAAAGGGTCTTCAGGTCCTATTCGACTGGGCTTCACAAGAAACCGATTCAGATGAAGAAATCAATAAAGAGAGGGGTGTTATTCATGAGGAGTGGCGTGGAGGACAAGGGGCGCAACAGCGGATGAGGAACCAATGGTTACCGGTATTTCTGAAAAACTCGAAATATGCTGATAGGCTACCCATTGGGAAAATGGAGATCATTGACAATTGTAACCCGAATGTTCTTCGTCGTTTCCGAAGTGATTGGTATCGACCTGATTTACAGGCTATCATAGTGGTAGGAGATTTTGATCAGAAAAAAATGGTCAAAATGATCGAAGATAAATTTTCCGCCATACCTGCAAAAGTAAAGCCAAGGAAGAAAGAAGAAAACCTGGTTCCGGGGCATCCTGAAACACTTGTGAAAATTGTAACGGATAAAGAGGCTACTTATTCAACAGCATCAGTCTATATCAAGCATCCGATGGATATAGACCTGACAATAAATGGTTATAGAAAATCGATTCTTTATAGCCTTTACAATCAAATGATTAACCTTAGGCTAGCAGAATTGACTCAAAAAGAAAATCCCCCGTTTGTAATGGGTCAGGCTTATTATGGTGGTTTAATCGGGCCATCAGATGTTTATACGTCAATGGTTGTTTCGCATCCCGGAAAAATTCTTATTGGCTTAAAAGCAGTTTTGCTTGAAAATGAAAGGATCAAAAAATTCGGCTTTACTCAAAGTGAACTTGAAAGGAACAAAACCGCGATGTTAAAATCTATGGAATCATCATATAATGAGCGGGATAAAAGGGAATCGATGAGCATTGCACAGGAATATAGCCGTAACTTTTTGCTCCGGAAGGAACCAGTTCCAGGTATTGAGCTTGAATTTGCATATTATAAAGCATTTATGCCCACGATCACATTATCGGAAGTGAACGATCTTGCAAAAAAATGGATCACTGACCAAAACAGGGTTGTAGTGGTTATGGCCCCGGAATCGGCTACTGTTTCTGTTCCAAAAGAGGAAGAAATCCGGAACCTGCTGGCAGAAACACAAAAAGAGAGTATTACGGCTTACAAGGATGAAACATCGGATGAACCATTGATGAAAACATTGCCCGCCCCTGGTAAAGTGTTAGCTGAAAGGAAAATCACAGAGGTTGATGCAACAGAATGGACCTTATCCAACGGATCAAAAGTTGTACTCAAACAGACAGATTTTAAGGATGACGAAATACTCTTTAATGCTTATTCTTTGGGTGGGTCATCACTTTATCCACAAAAAGATGACATTTCTTCCTCTTTTGCATCAACGATTATGGATATGAGCGGAATAGCGAATTTTAATATGATCACGCTTTCAAAAATGCTTTCTGGCAAGGAAGTCTCAGTATCACCTGTTATCAATCTTCTGACCCAAGGTTTGGAAGGATCATCAAATGTTTCTGATCTTGAGACACTTTTCCAACTGACGCATCTTTACATCACCCAGCCCCGTTTCGATGAATCTGCATATTCATCCTTTATCTTAAGAATGAAAAGTCAGCTCGACAACAAGGATGTTTCGCCTGAATCTGCACTTGCTGATACTTTCAGGGTAGTTGCAGCCAACTACAATCCACGTGTGAAACCTTTATCAAAAGAGTTGCTTGGGGAAGCCAATTTTAAAAGGATTGTTGAAATAGGCAAAGAGCGCTTTGCTAATCCAGGGG
>CAZNRQ010000750.1:1711-2015 GCA_964574845.1 uncultured Bacteroidales bacterium | reverse complement strand
TTCGTTTAACATATCATAAATTTCATGCTTTATATCTTCAGTTATAATTAAATCATTCCCTATATAAATTTCAAGTCCTATCGAAAGCAATTTAGTATTTAACAGTAGCAATTGTTCTTCATTCAAGTCATTACATAGGGTAATTTCGCCAACTACAACTTCTATAAATTCAAATTTGAGCAAATTAAGGATTTCAATCACCATCAAAATGCATCTCTGGCATTGCATGTTTTTTATATATATTATCATTTTCTTTGTTTTTGGTTTTTAAATAACGCAGATAATCTGATACAAAAGCTACACA
>CAZNRQ010000750.1:0-1701 GCA_964574845.1 uncultured Bacteroidales bacterium | reverse complement strand
CTTTGTATTTAGCAGTTACTGGTAATCCTTTTGAGTTTGTAATATTCATCATTATTTTCATTTCAATAAGCAATACAAAAGTAAAGCTTATTTATGATCTTATTTGAATAATTATTACAATAAATACAAAATAGTTAAAATTCACACTTTTTAGTAAAAAACACACAACTATAAGTATTGATTTTGGACTTACTTTTGTATTCTGATTTTATACACAAGCAAAATGGAAATTTTAAACATACATAGCATCTCAACCAAAAAGTATTCTTATGAATATTTAGTGGAAGATATTTTGCATGTATGCGATATTAATTATAAGATTTCTCAATTCAATTTATTGATAAAAAGCTTTAATATCTATATAAAACATTGTATAAACGATACGTTAGCTATGGCAATAAGATGCTTAAAGCCGCTACCCGCACACCTGTTTTTAAAAACTTTAGTACTAAGGGCAGCGTCTTTAGTACTAAAGGCAGCGCCCTTAACACTAAAGGTTGAAGATTTAGTACTAAAGGCAGCGCCCTTAACACTAAAGGTTGAAAATTTAGTATTAAAGGCAGCGCCCTTAGCACTAAAGATTGAAAATTTAGTATTAAAGGCAGCACCCTTAACACTAAAGATTGAGTTTTTAGTACTAAAGGAGGAGCCCTTAACACTACGGGAGGCAAAAATGACATCACATAACAGATCAACAAAATCTAAATATGCTACCTTAATATTATAATAGCAATTTATTAAATCATTGATTATTGAAATAATGCACAAAATCAAAATACAAATAAAATCAAAAAACAATTTACATTTTAATTAAATAAATATAAAAATGACATCAAAAAAAATTTTAAACAAAGAAATGGAAGTAATAGCAGGTATATCTGGTACCCCTATTGGAACTCAGCTTAAAACTGCAGATGGAATATGCGATGCAATTATAGCTAATCCTACCATAGCTACAGTTTCACCAACGCCACTTAGCATAAAAACTAAGATAGCAGATGTATATATATTAGAAAAACAAAAAAATGATTTTTTGAAAAAAGCTAACAGTATATATGAGCAAATTATTGCAGAAACACGAGAAATAAGGATGACTATTAACAGTCAGTGGTGTTCTCAGGTACAGGCAACACCCGGCATAACTGCCGCTGATGTATTGCTTATTGGTATGAAAATTAAGGGAGAAGGAGCAGGAGGTGTGCAGGCAAAAGTTATCAATAAAGCTACAGAGAGCAATCCTCTTATCAGTAAAATTGATTCGAATCTGCACATGAAACATAAGATTCATGTTATCAACAGTGCTAAAGGGAATAAAGGGATACCACCCGATGCCAGTGCTTGTATTGTGTATATGCAGATTGGCGGCACTATACTACCTACTGATATTGATAAAATGACCTATGTAGGCAAAATTTCAAACGGTAGCATTACCAGAGATTTTAAACCGGAAGATGTAGGTAAAATAGTATATTACATTGCTGTTTATATCGACCTTAAAACTGATGAACCAATGATTTATAGCCCTGTTGCCAGTGCGCTGATTAATTAGGGAATTGGCGATTTGGTGAATTGGTGATTTGGCGATTTAAGGGTTTAAAGCTCTATCAATTTGTTTTGGTGGAGCTTTTGTTTTATTTGAATATCCTCCTTATCTAGGGTATGTGGTAATGATTAAAGAGATTTATTGGGACTCTTAAATCA
>CAZNRQ010000749.1:0-2017 GCA_964574845.1 uncultured Bacteroidales bacterium | reverse complement strand
CAATTATCCTGAAATAAGTTCCTTCGCGCTCAACTATGGCACCAATATAGACCATCTGGTTTACGATGAGGTGAACAACAACTACTATTATTCCGAAGACTATCACACAATCAAGAAATTCGTCTTTCCTCACGATGTGGTCCAGGCCTCTGTGGTGGTGCCCGACACCATTATTAATATACTGCCTGTCTACAACAAAGATTAAGGCCGTTGAAACGCGAGATCATACTAACCGAAGACGGTTCCAGCACCATATTCCTGCCAGAGTGGCAGGAATGTTATCATTCCACTCACGGTGCCGTGAACGAGTCGAACCATATCTTTATTGAGGCCGGTTTGAAGTATGTTCTTTCGAAGTTATCCTATGTTCGCATACTCGAGGTAGGCTTAGGCACAGGCCTCAATGCCTTCCTCACGGCAATGAACACCACAGAGCCACATCATACCATATATTATATGGGTGTTGAACCTTTCCCGATTTCCGAAGAAGAATCAGTAGCACTTCATCATGCCGAAAGCAGCGGTTTCTCAGCCTATGCTGACTGTTTCCGCAAGATACACGCTGCTGACTGGGACAAAGAAAGCCAAATCCTGCCTCATTTCGTATTGAAGAAGGTCCTTGGCGGAATAGAAGATGTGATGCTTGCTGATGAAACCTTCGACCTGGTATATTTTGATGCATTTGCTCCCATAGTGCAACCCGAAATGTGGCAAAAGAATATTTTCGAAAAGCTCGGCCGCGCCATAAATCTAGGCGGCATACTCGTGACATATTCCTGCAAAGGCGATGTCAAAAGAGCATTGAAAGAAAGCGGCTTTACCATTGAAAAACTACCCGGGCCCAGGGGGAAGCGTGAGTTTATCCGGGCCACCAAGGCTATTTAGGAACTATCTCGAAGGAAGTAAAATTCTTTATTTCGCCCGTCTCAACCGAAATGTCGCTAACTCTAGCCCAGGAGGGGCCGCTCTTGCACCATTCCACAAATTTATTGACTTTTTCTTCTTCGCCTTCGGCTTCGAGATACACCTTGTCGTGGTCGACGTTCATAACAAATCCGCAGACACCGATCTTTATGGCTTCCTGCATAGAGGAAAAACGAAATCCAATGCGCTGGACCTTTCCCGTCACGGTGATGTTCACATGAATCATGGTATTATGGATTTAATCTTTTGGTCATTAAACCGGAAACAATCTCGTAGAGCTGCATAGGGGAGGCTTTTCGCCAATAAAGCTGCCCGAGTTTCTCGCTGAAGGCCAGGTAATAGTCGATGTTGGCCTTTTCGAATTCTTCTATCACATGTTTCCTGAAATTTACGCACGCTATCCAGCCCTCCGGTATCTCGTCGAACCATTCCTGATAGTAGGAATCATCCGAGTAATGAAAATTGAACACATTTTCGCCTATCAGAATGAACTCTTTAATTTCGTTGCTTAACAGTATGTCGATGACGTTTTCTTTGAGAAACTTGATGTCGTTATACAAACAATCGTTCCACTCGCCCAAAAGCTCAATGATGGCATAACCTCGCGCATAGTCCACCTGAAGTAGTTTTAAATAAAGAGTGGCTGAGCCAAATTCGTCCCATTGGGGATGAATATTATAATTGTAGAGTGCGTTGGTAAACACGAATTCGCTGTAAACCCTCTCATAAAAGGGAGAAGCTTCGTCTTCAGAAGCGTTATAAATATGGAGCCAATTGTAGAAGGGTTCGATAGAATACATAAATTTGCAGGCCTTTCGGCAAAATTAAAGAATTCGTCCGGAAAATTTTTTTTTAGAAAAATTATTTTTATTTAAAAATGTTTTTCTACCTTTGCAGCCCTAAAATATTTTAGTTGAAATTATTACCAATTTAAAGAAAGAGAGAGAATTTATGATCATTGTACCCGTAAAAGAAGGCGAAAGCATCGATAAAGCTTTAAAAAAATATAAAAGAAAATTCGAGAAAACCGGTACTGTAAAAGAATTGCGCGAACGTCAGAAGTTTACCAAACCCTCTGTTAAACGCAGATTCG
>CAZNRQ010000748.1:0-2018 GCA_964574845.1 uncultured Bacteroidales bacterium | reverse complement strand
ATCAGAGCACGTAATAGGAGCGCACGCATGGGCTAGAATTGGAAATAAATGAACTGTCGGTTCTCGTAAACACCAAAAAACAATATCAGGAAGAATACTCCGTAGTATATGCTCCAGCGGATGTAGATGGGTTTGGACCGTATCCATTCGGTCATGCTGTGGCGGTTCTGGAAAATGTGTATGGCCTCCATCAAGAATATAGCAGCTACCCCGACGGCTATCTGTGCATTGGTTGAGCCCAGCTCGAGCTTCAGAGGGACATGATTCATCAGGTCGCGGGCATTGGAGGCCAATCCCATGAAAGAATTCTTTATCACATAAAAAGCATCGGCTACGCTGTTGGCGCGGAAGAATATCCATGCAAAGCTGGCCAGCAAAAAGGTGATAAAAGTTTGCAAGACATTATTAAATCGGGGCAAACGATCTAATCCCACCAATTGTGAAAGTTTCAGGCGGGGCTTTTTGGTGAGGAGCGCAAACACCAGGTAGAAGCCATGTAGGGCTCCCCAAATGATGAAGGTCCAGTTGGCGCCATGCCACAGACCGCTGATGAGGAAAACCAGAAAGAGATTGAGATACCAACGGGGTATGGAAACGCGGTTGCCGCCCAGCGAGATGTAAAGGTAATCGCGAAACCAGGTGGAGAGCGATATGTGCCAGCGTCCCCAAAACTCGTGAATGCTTTTGGAATGATAGGGGCGGTCGAAGTTTTTCATGAGTTTGAAACCCATGATCTGTGCCGCACCAATGGCCATATCGGAATAGCCCGAGAAGTCGCAGAATATCTGGAAAGAGAAGAAAACGGTGGCTATTATGAGGCTCAGACCCGTATGCTGGGTGGGATTGTTGTAAACATTGTCCACTATGGATGCCAGACGATCGGCGATAACCACTTTTTTGAACAAGCCCCATGCCATGAGTTTGAGACCGTCTGTTACGCGCTGATAGTCGAAATAATGCTTTTCGTAAAACTGGTGAATGAGGTTTTGCGGGCGCTCAATGGGCCCTGCAACCAACTGCGGATAGAACATCACGTAAAGTGCATAGATGCCAAAGTTGCGCTCGGCCTTCTGATGGCCGCGGTAGACTTCTATAGTGTAGCTCATGGCCTGAAAGGTGTGGAAAGACAATCCTATGGGCAATAGTATTTTGAGGGCGGGGATAGGGTTGCTCAGCATGAAGCCATGCAACAGCAAGGTGAGGTTGTCGTTAAGGAAATTATAGTATTTGAACACAGCCAGTACGCCTATGTTGGCTATGAGGCTGGCGACGAGATACCATCGCCGGTGCCGGCCCCGGCTCTGCTCGAGCAAGATTCCTGCAAAGTAATCTATAACAATTGTAAATCCGAGAATCAATATATACAGGGGCACAAAGGCCATGTAGAAATAGCAGCTTGCAGCCAGCAAGAGGAACCAGCGCAAACGATGAGGCAACAGGAAATAAGCAAAGGTGACAACAACAAAGAAAATAAGAAACTGTAGTGAGTTGAAGAGCATTACTTATAGGTGTCTATTGCTTTTTTTTTTATGGATTTACGCCAAAGGGCGCGCCCTGTCAAGGCGCGGCAAAATTAATGCAGATTTACGAATTGACAAAGAAAAAGATAGGAAGCTGTCGGAAGACTGAAGACCGAAGTCGGGAGAAAGAAAAGAACCGGCAACCGAACAAAAATAAGTCGGCAGCCGGCAGTATGCAGTCGGCCAGACCTTAAGTGCAGATTGAGGATTGGCGACTGAAGACTATTTCAAATGCGATCCGTCGCAGAAAGGCTTGTTGCCCGTGGCTTTGCAGGCACATAAGTATTTGACACCGCTTTCTTCTGCTTTGAATGCCATAGGAGTAAATGCTGTTCCGGCATGGGCGCCGCTGCAAAACGGCTGATTGGATGATAATCCGCAGGCACACCAGTAGTAGGTTTCACCTTCTTTTAGTTCAACAGGGATGGGGGCGTCGCCGGCTCGTTTGGGGGTATTCATGGAATATGGGTTTTAATATTAAAGTCAAAGGTACATAAA